>CAZWVS010000091.1:0-8152 GCA_964636935.1 uncultured Clostridiaceae bacterium | reverse complement strand
ATTATATTCGAGATGTCGCTTCCGTTGTCGTATATGATAAGCCGGTATTTATCGTCATCGGCGACGCAGCATCCGTAAAGCCTGAAATTGAACTGTCTCTTTTTCTGTGCCAGAATCTCAATAAAACCTTCCCGGTCTTTTTCGCATTTAAAAATCTTTTTTCCGGGAATGCAATTCTGTTCAATAAAGAATGTGCCGTATTCAATTTTTTCCCTTGCCGTTCTTGCCATTAAATTACCTCGAAACAAATAATACACAATAGAAATGCATTTGTCAAGTACCGTCCCCAATTTTCTTTTATTTGAAATAATCCGCATATGTGGTAAAATGGATTTTAGGAAGAACCGTCATGATTTATTAAAATGAAATTATGAAGGGCTTTTATTATATATGAGCAGATGCTGAAAATATAATGAAAGCCTGTTTGTTATTCTAAAAAGGAGGCGCCAGCATGGCAAAAAGAATCATTATAAACAAACAGGATAAGGAAAGGCTGCTCAAGCTGGTTGCCGACATACTTCAGCTTGAACCGAACGGAAAAGAACATGTTAAGGATCTGGAGAAGGAACTTGAAATGGCAAAGGCGTTGGCACCTAAGAAAGTCCCACCGGATGTGGTGACTATGAATTCAAAAGTTCTTCTTGACATAGGGGAAGAAGGAGATGAAGAGGAGTACACGCTCGTTTATCCGGGGGAAGCCGATATTGTAAGCAACAGGATTTCGGTAACCGCGCCTATAGGGACAGCGATACTGGGATTCAGGGAAGGCGAGACTGTTGAGTGGAAGGTGCCGGATGGCACGGCAAAGATCAAGATAGTCAAAATAATATACCAGCCTGAAGCGGCAGGCGACTGGGACAGATAATGACCGGGGGTTGTTGATTAACTTCAAAATACGCTGATACAAAAATGTCATTTGCTGATGCAAATGACATTTTTTAATGGAACAAAACAATGGGAAAACAGGTCTAAAGTAAAAATAACACGAAAAGAGGAACACATGAAAAGAACAACACTGATACTTGCAGCTATTATGATCACTTTCAGTCTTGCGGCATGCGGCGGTGACATTGAAAACGAAGAGACACAAAATCCCGGAACAGAGGCCCCCGAAAGTCAGCTTCCATCCGAAAGCGAACCACCGGTGAATATTGATGGAAGCCTTGAGGAAATATTACATGAAATTTACGAAACGGCAACTTTGTCTGAATCGTTCCGTGAATTTACGAAAAACGGATTAATTACTACTAAAATCAATCAAGGCGGGAGCGAATACTTCTTTGGGACCGACGACATTGAATTCAAAGAGGCAATTGCATCCGAACCCATGATGACCACATCGGCATATTCATTGTGCCTCATGAGGCTAAATGATGAAGAAAGTGTAGATAAAATAAAGGAAACAATAAAAAACAATGTAAATCCACAGAAATGGATATGTGTCGGCGTGAAGAGAGAGAATGTCATAGTCGACAACATGGGAGACCTGGTTATTCTCATAATGAGCGATAACGAAGCCGATTCATTGCATGAAGCGTTTTTAAAACTGGCGGAATAATATAGGGCTGCCAATAACACGGGATTCAATATTTGGCATCGGCGACAGCTATAGCGGCAAAAAACATGTAATATATAAAGTTTTTCACCGCATGTCCCTATATATTGGCAATCCGAATCAGGCAAAACAAGGCGGTTTAAGGTATTCAGCAAGCCCTGATATAAAATCGGGAAATAATAAAAATCCGTGACCATGCGTGGATATTTTTGTGTGGGAATGTCTTAAAAATCAATTCGCACCTTGTGCAAACTTCCGGTTTTGATATAGAATCATTCCACCGGCCAATGGCTTTGGCGGATTGGATGTGGCAAAATGGGAAATTTATTCCGTACCCTGATTTTTGTGGAAATGCTTGTTATCAACCTGGCAACATCACACTTTTGCTCGGGAAGCAGGATGCGAAAATGGAAAATCATCACAATACACACTGTGTTTACAGCGCTTATCCTGTCTTTGGCGTTGCTAATTCGCAAGCTTTTCAATTTGGAGTATCTGAATGTATGGCTGATAATCGCGCTTGGCTCCCTCTATTACTTCCCAATTAAATATGCATATAAGGAAAGCCCTGTAAAGACTCTTTCCATAATGACTTTCTCCTGGATCCATACGCTGTCGGTCACGGGCGTGTGCTTGAATATTGCAACGATTTTAACAGTGGATTCACCTTTTTTGACGGCTTTGATTATTCAAAGCGCGGTTTTCATTGTCACAACCCCTTTGATAATCAAATTCATAAAAAAATGGTTTAGATACATCCTTGAAAACATACCTGAAAATTTTGCCAGATATTTGTTTTTACTTGGATTGCTGCTTTTGTCAATACTCGTTCTGATCCAGCAGTTCGGAGAAGACGGGTTAGGCCAATACCTCAAAATTGCCGCAATTGTAATTGTTGTGCTTACTGCGAATGTCAGCTATCTTCTTATATATCATATAGTGAAAAACTCCAAAAGCATCAAGGTTTTGAGGAGTCTGGCATATTCAGACAGTTTGACCGGTCTGAAAAACCGTTTGGCATTATTTTTAGACTGTGATGAACTGATATCCCAAAAAAAGCCTTTTAGCATCATTTACATGGATCTGGATAATTTCAAGCTTGTCAATGACACATACGGGCATTCCACCGGAGACGAATATTTGCAAAATTTCACGGAAGCGGCTATTTCCACGGTCGGTGATGCCGGCTGTGTTTACAGGATGTCCGGCGATGAGTTTGTCTGTTTATGTGAAAAATGTGAAACGGAAGATTTTTTTGATTCATTCAATGAGAATATTAGCGATTTCATAAACATGGACATACCTTTTCTGGGTGTCAGCATGGGAAAAGCGAAATATCCGGTTGACGCAGGGACAACCGACGAACTGCTGAAAAAAGCGGACAGAATAATGTATCATGTTAAAAAGAACCGGTAAAGCGGCTTATATTCCATAATAACAAGACCGTTAAATTTCCCGGGACCGGATGAAATCAATAAACCTATCCGCCAGTACGGGATCGAAAACGGTGCCCTTTCTCTGCTCTATTTCGTCTAAAATGCCATCAATATCCGACTTTGCACACTTCGTGCAGCTGAGCCTGTCATCATAATATTCAATAAGGGACACCACCCTGGAAAGGAAGGGGATTTCACTGCCTTTCAACCCCTGGGGGAAGCCCGAGCCGTCCCAGTTTTCGTGATGGTTGAGGATTATGCGCGCAAGATGGGATGTTTCATAGGAAAGCGATGCAATCTTATATCCGACCCTGCAATGGGTCTTCATCGATTCCAGCGGGTTTCCTGATTTTAAAACCTTTTCATCAAGGGCGACCTTCCCTATGTCGCTCAGTTCCATTGTTGTGCATAGGTCGATGCTTTCATTTTTACGAAGCCCCAGCCATTTTGCGAAATCCGATGCCAGATTAGTCAACCGCTTTGAACGCTTGGCGCCCACATCATAATTTTCCTCATATATGTTTTTGAATTTATCAATGGATTTGCTTTTTAGGTTCTCCGAATTAATAGACTTGAAATAGTACATTTCAGCCTCGGCTTTCCTTATATAGTAATCAATGTCGTTTCGCTCGCCTCTGGATATGCAAAACCCCAGCGATATCCCCACGAAATCATATTTTTTAAATAATTTTTTGCATTCTTCATTTACCTTGGTTATGTATTCCTGTGCTTCATTCTCATCGGCATCATATAGGAAAACATAGAATTCGTCCCCGCCCATGCGAAGAATTTCACCATTGGCCAGGTTGTTTTTGAGTGCATCCGCGATTTTTTGAATAACATCATCACCATATGCATGGCCGAATATGTCGTTTATGAGCTTAAGTCCGTTGATGTCGCCCACTATGACGGCGAGCGGTGTGTTGGGGGAAGCGGTAAGTTTTTCTGTAAGCTCTATGAAGTAGTTCCTGTTATGCAAACCGGTCAGGGCGTCATGATAACCCTGGAATCGCATTTTCTCCATATTGTTTAATTCGTCCGTTATGTTTTCAAGTATCACCATTCTGAAAATGGTAGGCTCCTTATAAATTGTTGTAAAATATTTTTTAAGAATCAAATGGGTGCCGTCTTCTTTTACATAGTCTACATACATCGCATTTGGATCTTTACCCGGTATGTCTTCGGGAAGGGTGGAGGGGTCTTTTGAGACAATTGCATAATCCCTCGAGGTGTTGTGATTGTCCAGCGCAAGCACCTCGAAAACACTATGGCCGAGGCATTCCTCCTCCGGTTTTTCCACCAACCGGGTGAAAGCCTTATTCACTTCATGCAGTATCCCTTCGTAATCAAAAATAAAAAAAGCGCTATTGAGCGAGGCCTGCATCTTTTCAATCATGTCGCTGTTGTATTTATACATTTCATAAAGACGGTATTTGTTGTATACAATCATTATGGACTCGGAAATATGTGTCATGCTTTCACGGGTTAGTTCATCCATTTCGATTTCGTGATTTTTATTGACATAGAATATCCCGCCATTGCCTATTTCGTTTTTATACTTGTTTATTATGGGATATATATAGATGTGCTTGAATATGTTTGAATCTATCAAAGGGGTGGTGTTGTTCTTTGAATCGGTTATATGGGTGAGGGTTTCATATGTGCTTAGAAATTCAACCCTTCTGCGGTGCCCGAGTTTTTGAAAATCTTTGACAAGTTTAATTCGATCTTCTTCGGATATAGGGGAATAAAGAAACTCGTGCCTTTCCAAAAGCACAATAGGCTGCAGCAGCATTATGAAGTCTACACCGATATAATCGGCAAATATGCCGATATGCTTTTTTAGTATGTTTGCAGCTTCGCTTTCATCCGTCTTGTTTATTTCTATAAAAAAGGAGCTGATGAGATCCATGGTGTTCTCTTTTGAAATTTTCATTGTTCCCGTGCCCGCCTTTCTGCAATATCCGACAAATTGATTTTTCATATTCGAAATACCAATTCAAGTATAAAGGTTACCCGGTTTTCGATGAGACATAACCAAAGTATTATGTATAGTTTCATGGACAATTATAATTCCGTAGTCTGTTACTGTCAATCAAAGCGCCATTGAATTGACGTAACGATGTATTGATTATAAACTGTTATTGCTTAACAAGTATATGAAAGGGGATTGGAAATGGGTATTATCGGATGGCTTGTCGTAGGTGCGCTTGCGGGATGGATTGCGAGCATGATTATGGGGAAAAACAACAGAATGGGACTTCTGGCAAATATCATAGTGGGTGTTGTCGGAGCTCTTATAGGCGGGTTTGTTTTGCAGCTTTTTGGAATTGATGGAATCACCGGGTTCAATCTATGGAGCATACTGGTTGCCGTGCTGGGCGCAAGCCTGCTGCTTTTCATAATAGGTGCAATAAGACGCTGAATGGAAACAGTGTATTATATGGTATTGTGTGCAGACCCGGCTTTTCATACCTGTTTAAAAGCACATGATGGCATTGTTGCATGGGAAATCCGAATGATGTGATTTCAGGGTTTTGGAAAACCATTGCAGTATTGGAAAATGCAGGTTTTTTGGTTTTCGACACCACCCGTGATCAGCTGAAAGGCGAGCATGAAAGAGAAACGACAAAGAACCATTTAACACACATAAAAACGCAAACAAAAATTTTTCATTCATTCGGAAAACCCTATGAAAATCCAATTTGACGGGGGTGGTTTTGTGGTAGGAATTTGGAATAACCTTTTATCAAACGGGGGAAAGTTTTCAAAGGAGCATCCTGAATACAGGCGTGTCTACCTATTGAACTTCATATTGCTTATGACGTTTCTTGTGTGTTTGTTCTTTTCATTTGTGGACGAATTTGTTTTTGAAATGCATGTCATAGCAATCGTTAATTTTGTAGGCTCTTTGATGGCGATAGGCATATTTTTCCATTTCAGGAGAAAATGCAACATCGATAAAGCGGCTTTCTTTGCGGTCATATTGCTTTTTGTAATACTGGCTGCCTTTGTCATGAAGATTCAATACGAGTATTATGCATTAAGCTGGGTGGCGATAATTCCACCGGTGGCATATTTTCTTTTGGGCAGGAAACATGCAAGGATAATTGTCGGTATTTATTTTGCATTGTTTTTAACATATTTGGCCATAGGCAGCCTCTTGTTTTGGGGAGGGGACTTTCCGCCTGAAGCGATATTGAATATTGCGTTTTCCGTTTTCGGGCTGACACTCCTTGTCAGCTACTATGAAACAAGCAGGAAAGAGGCTTCGGATGATCTCGAGCAAAAAAACAGGGAACTTGAGGTGTTGTCCGAAAGGGATTGCCTGACAGGTTTGTACAACAGGAATAAATTGAATTCAGTGATGTCCAGGGAAATTGCGCTTGCAGGTAGAAACGGTATTGGATTTTCGGTTTTATTGGCGGATATGGATTATTTCAAGGATGTGAACGATAAGTACGGGCATATAGCGGGAGATGCAGTGCTTTCCGGCATTTCGAAAATTTTGGAGAAGACATGCAGGGAAAGCGATTACGTCGGAAGATGGGGCGGAGAGGAATTTTTGATAATATGCCCGGACACGGAAAGCGAGGGGGCTAGAGTTCTTGCTGAAAGAATAATCGGAACCACATCCGGGTTCCGGCTCGGGAAAATCAGCAATACTACATTGAGCATAGGAATAACTGCCTATAAAGAAGGGGATACCGGGGAATTGATAATAACCCGGGCGGATGAAGCGCTGTATCTTGCAAAGGAGAACGGCAGGAACAGGTGCGAAGTTGTTCGGGAAAAGGCTTCCGAGCGGCAAGAAGCCCTTCTATAAAAGCTCTACATCCGATTCATATTCGTCAGAAGGATATACCAGTGCGTCGGGGGAATCCGGTTTCACGGTTTCACCCCATTTTCTCAACAGATTGAAATATTCCACGTTCTGCTTGCTCTTTTCCAATACCAGGTCCGGATTCCATCCTTCGAAAATTTTATCGAGCAGATATGTGCGAATCACTTCATATCCGGGATCCTCGCCCAGGTCGTTAAGCTCGTCAGGATCTTCATCCAAGTTAAATAAGGCCGGGGGCATGTCCGGATAATCACCGTACACCCACATTTTCCATGGACCCGACCGTATCATTTTACTTGGCAGGAAACCACCGCGGAAATCCGCAAGCTCGCTGGTTGTTTCATCGACCCACTGGTCGTCGCTGCCGTTTTTCAATATGTTAAGCATTGAGCGGCCGGCAACCCTGTAAGGGAAAGATGTGCCAGCGATTTGTGCAAAGGTGGGACCTATGTCCATAAGGTTGCATACGGATTCACTCTTTGTGCCCGGTTTTACGACCCCGGGCCAGCGGACCATCAGGGGAACCCCGGCGCTGTGTTCATAATAATTGCTTTTCCACCAGCATCCGTGTTCCCCGGCCATTTCGCCATGATCGGAGCAATAGACCACAATGGTGTTATCAGAAAGTCCCGTTTGATCCAGAACGTCCAAAACCTGCCCTATGAGCGAGTCTATATGCTCACAAAGACCATAGTAAGCCGCCCTTGCGACCCTGACCCGCTCTTCAGGCAGATCAGGTTCAAGCAAGCCTCTAATTTTTCTGAACCTTTTTACGGTTTCAGGCTGGGATTCCTCCACTTCCGGGATGTCGACTTTGTCATAGTAATAGTCGAACAGTTCGGGTTTGGCCACATAAGGGCAGTGGGGGAGGGTGTAACCGAGAACAGCGGCAAAGGGACGTTTGGAATCACTTGAAGATTTTTCCTTGAGCCATTTCACGGCTGTGCGGGTTCTTTCTTCGTCGCCCCATTGGTAATGCGTATGGCCTTTTCCGGCAATTTCAACACCGGGACGCGACTGGCCGGAAGTGCTTCCGGGGAATTTTGTCCAGAAAGGGCCGCCTTTGGGAGCCGCGCCCACCAGACCGGCGTTTCTTTCAGCTACGGGCCGATGCTCGAATCCGTGTCTCTGGTCGGGTCCGCAAAAATGCATCCGTCCCAACAGGGCGGTTTCGTAACCGGCGGTGGACATCAATGTGGCCCATGTGGGCATTGAGGAGTGGAGTATGTGCTGATTGTTCCAGACCTCGTTTGTAGAAGGTGTCTGCGATGTCAAAAAAGACATCCTGCTCGGAACGCATAGGGGCGAGGGGCAATA
>CAZWVS010000090.1:0-8225 GCA_964636935.1 uncultured Clostridiaceae bacterium | reverse complement strand
CTGAAAACGAGTTCAAAGCCAGGCTCTGGAGACTCGCACAGACATGCAAAGCGAGCCTGGAAATAAAAAGGAAAATCGTTGAATCACAGACTGAAAACGGCCTTTATCCCTATTCTGCAAATTATCTCAAGGAAATCAAGGAAAGAACAGGGGAATATTGGTTCAACCATTTCAGCACCATCGGCATAATAGGCATGAATGAAGCGCTCCTCAATTTCATGGGTAAAGACATAACCACCGACGAAGGTCAGCGGTTTTCGGTGGAGATCATGGAATATATCCGCAACCTGCTAAAAGAATTCCAAAGCGAAACGGGACATGTGTACAATCTGGAAGCCACCCCGGCGGAAGGCACGGCATACAGATTCGCAAAAGCGGATATGGATAAATATCCGGATATCATACGCGCCGGAAAAAACACCCCGTATTATACGAACTCGACACAGATACCGGTGGAATATACGGATGACATTTTCGAAGTGCTTGAAAAACAGGACACCCTGCAGAGTCTGTACACCGGCGGAACCGTGCTGCATCTCTATCTTGGTGAAAGCATTGACGACATTGAAACCTGTAAAAGCCTGATACGCACCATATTCACAAAATACAAACTGCCGTACATATCCATAACGCCCACCTTCAGCATATGTGAAAACCATGGCTATATCAGCGGAGAGCATTTCGCGTGTCCCGAATGCGGTGCCGAGACAGAGGTATGGTCCCGTGTGACGGGTTACCTAAGACCGGTGAAAAACTATAACGACGGCAAGAAGGAAGAATATATGGAGCGGAAGAAATTCGTTTTGAAGGAAAACAAGGCATAATGCAAATTGCCGGACTACAAAAAAATTCCCTAGTGGATTACAGGGGCAAAGTGGCTGCGGTCGTCTTTGTCCCTTTTTGCAATTTTGACTGCTTTTACTGCCACAACAGGATGGTGCTGGAAAGAAATCCGGATAAAAAGAAATATGGGTTGATCGACGAAAAGGATATTTTCGATTTTCTCGATAAAAGGGTCGGCCTCATACAGGGTGTTGTGATAACCGGCGGGGAGCCCACCGTGCATTCCGACCTGCCCGACTTTATTAAAAAAATCAAGGACAAAAACTTTCCAGTTAAACTTGACAGTAACGGATACAGGCCTGAAGTCATAGAGGACCTTATCAAAAACAATCTGATCGACAGCATAGCAATGGACATAAAGGCGCCTTTTGAAAAATACGCCCAAATCACCGGAGTGGAAATCGACGGGAATCTTATAAAGAAAAGCATCTCGCTTATAAAAAAAAGCGGACTTGATTATGAATTCAGGACAACCGTAACACCGGGATTCGATCTGGACGATATAAGAAGCATATGCGAAATTCTGGGACGCGTGGACAGATACGTGCTTCAACAGTTCAGAAAACCCGACCCCGTCGAAGGTTTTACCGACATAAGGAACAGCATGAAGCCCAAATCAAAGGAGTTTTTTGAGCAAGCGGCAAAGATTTGTGAAGCCGGCATCGATGAAGTGATTCTCAGGGGAATAGGATCGTTTTGACTTAAAATAGAATAATGAGGGTGGCAAATGCGTTTGTTAATAAGGCTGTTTTGCTGTATAATATCTTTTGCCGCGCTAGACGGGGAATTAGCGGTGCCCTGTAACCTGCAACCCGCTCAAGCAGGGTTTAATTCCCGCCGGCGGATAGGAGAGGCAATGCAGCCGTACGGCATACGGCGTTGAGGATTTGGTCCAGCGCAACATGAATTTGTGAACCCCGTCAGGTCCGGAAGGAAGCAGCGGTAAGCAGAACATCGTGTGTGCCGCAGGAAAACCTGGTCTGAGTCGTGTGTCGTGAAGGCGGTTGGTTCGAATATACAAAGGCGGGTGCGCGGTTTTTTTCTTTAGGCTGATTTGATATAATCATAATACTGGAAGAGTCCGGAGGGGATATGGCTTACAAAGCATTATACAGAGAATGGAGACCCGCTGACTTCGATGATGTCGTTGAACAGGAGCACGTCACCAGAACTCTGAAAAACGCAATTAAAACCGGCAGGATCGCACATGCGTATCTGTTTTGCGGAACAAGGGGCACGGGCAAGACGAGCATGGCCAACATTTTTTCACGCGCCGTCAACTGCCTCGATCCGAAAAACGGAAACCCCTGCAACAAATGCACCATGTGCAAAGGCATCCTGGATGGAAGCATAATGGATGTGATCGAAATGGATGCGGCATCCAACAACAGTGTTGAAAATATCAGGAACATCAGGGAAGAAGTGGCCTATAGCCCCGCAATGACAAAATACAAAGTTTATATCATCGACGAAGTTCACATGCTTTCAACGGGAGCGTTCAACGCATTGCTCAAAACACTTGAAGAGCCTCCGGGTCATGTCATATTCATACTTGCAACAACCGAACCCCACAAACTGCCGGCGACGGTGCTGTCGAGATGCCAGCGTTTTGATTTTAGAAGAATTTCAGCGGAAGGCATAATAGAGCGGTTGTATAAAATAGCCGAATCAAAGGATGTGAAGATAACCGAAAGGGCGGCTTCCATAATGGCAAGGGTTGCGGACGGAGCCCTAAGGGACGCCATAAGCCTCCTTGACCAGTGCATATCTTCCGGAGGACAGGAAATAGATGTGGACGACGTGCTTGAAAGCGCCGGGATTTTGCACGACGAAGCGGCCGCCGACCTGGCGGACGCGCTTTACAACAAAGACATAGACATGGTCATAAAAATCACGGATTCCGTCCTGATGCAGGGCAAAAGCACCTCCCAGTTCATATCCAGCCTCATATATTATTTCAGGAATCTGCTCTTGTGCTCCGGTTTGGAAAATCCCGAAATGTTCATAGAAAGCACAGACGAGATGATTGAGCGGATGAAAGAACAGGCAAAGCGCATCGGCAGGGACACCATCGTATATGTTATAAAGGAACTGTCCATTGCCGACGGAATGATCAGAAGAGCCGCACAGCCCAGGACATATCTCGAAATCGCCCTTATAAACATAGCCTCCATGAACCTGTCTTTTCCCGAACAGGCGTCAATGCTGGAAAGGATAGCGGCCCTTGAAAACAAGATAAACAGGTTGAAAAAACAGGGTGAAGAGGGAGTGGTCAGGACCGAACCCCGCCGGGATATGAAAGATTATGCAAAAATTGAAGAAATAGAAAAACCGGTGGAGAAGAGCAAACCGGTGGAACCTAAAGCCGAACAAAATAAAAAAAAGGAAAAAGCGGTTTATTCGAAAAAGGAAGCGGATATGGGCAAATTGATAGATTACTTGAAAAACATGGGTAATGTGGACATATATCCCTATCTTACGGGCGCGACCGCTACAATAGAAAACAATGTGTTCGTCCTCGCCTTTGAAAAGGAGCTTTTTAGGAATATAATAGTAAAGAACCGGGAAAGCATAGCCGCCATAAAAAAGGCGGTTGATGAACTATTTGAAGGGGATTTTGAGATAAAAATCTACGGTTCCAAAGATGTGGTTAATAGCAAAGACGATTTTGAAGAACAGGCGAAAACAGCCGCCCAGGAGTTCGGAATCGAATTGAAAGTGGAGTAAGGAGGACAATATGGCAAGAGGTAGAATGGGTGGAAACAACAATATGAACAACCTCATGAAGCAGGCCCAGAAAATGCAGCAGGAAATGCAAAAGGCCCAAAAGGAACTTGAAGAGAAGGTTTTTGAAGGCCAGGCGGGCGGAGGTGTTGTGAAAATAGAGATGAACGGCAAAAAGGAAATGACCGCGGTTACAATCGATCCCGAAGCCGTTGATCCGGATGATATAGAAATGCTTCAGGACCTTATCATAGCCGCATACAACCAGGCTGCGGAACAGATAGACGAAGAAACCCAAAACAAAATGGGTGGTATCACCGGCGGAATGAAAATTCCGGGTATGTAGGAAGATATGTCAGGTTTGTATCCCAAGGCAATGTCAAGATTGATTGAAGCGTTTGAGTCGTTTCCCGGCATAGGCAGGAAAATGGCTCAAAGGCTTGCCTTTCACACCCTTGGAATGGATGACGAACGTCTCGATTTCATAGCGGATTCAATTAAAAATGTAAAAAAGGAAGTTAAATATTGCTCCATATGCTGCAATCTTTCCGATGCGGATCCGTGTGACATATGCAAGGGGTCCAGAAACGGCAACATAATATGCGTGGTGCAAAGCCCCAGGGATGTCATAGCAATGGAGAGAACCGGTGAATTCAACGGAAGATACCACGTGCTGCACGGGGTTATTTCGCCTATGGACGGAATCGGACCCGACGACATAAGAATAAAGGAACTCCTGGCGAGAATCAACGATGATGTGCAGGAAGTGGTTGTTGCGACCAACCCCACCGTAGAGGGGGAGGCGACGGCAATGTACATTTCCAGACTTCTAAAACCTTTCGATGTGAAGGTGTCCAGGCTGGCTCATGGTATTTCCGTGGGTTCCGACATTGAATATACGGACGAGGCGACACTGGTGCGCGCATTGAGAGGCAGGACATTGATATAAAAGGGCAAAAAAAAGAGGACTCATAATATGATAATAATAATAATTTCGTTTTCGAGCGCCTCTCCAAACTGATATTAACTTATATAAGATATATGTTCAACGAGGAATATAAATGAAAAATCTCATATCTTGGCTAAAGTATATAACAGGCTTGTAAAAAAAGATAGAGTAATTTGTTAAATTTTTATGAATTTTCAAGAAAAATAAAGAAAAACAGAGGTGTATTGCGATGAAAGTAAGAAAAGCGGTAATACCGGCAGCGGGAATGGGTACGAGGTTCCTTCCGGCGACAAAGGCGCAACCAAAGGAAATGCTTCCGATAGTGGACAAGCCGACCATACAGTACATTGTTGAAGAGGCGGTTGCCGCCGGGATAGAGGATATAATAATAATTTCCGGCCGGGGCAAGAGGGCCATTGAAGACCATTTTGACAAATCATACGAACTTGAAAGCATGCTTAGGGAGAAGGGCAAACACGACCTTTTGGAAGAAGTGGAAAAAATATCCGAAATGGCGAACATCTATTATGTGAGGCAAAAAGAGCCGCTTGGACTCGGGCACGCCATCTATACCGCAAGAACTTTTATCGGCAACGAGCCTTTTGCCGTTATGCTGGGCGATGATGTGGTCAATTCCGACAAACCCTGCATCGGACAGATAATAGCCAAATATGAAAAAGTCGGAAAAACAGTGATAGGCGTTCAAAAAGTGGATCCGTTGAGAACATCCAGTTATGGGATAATCGAGTGTGATGAAATCACGGAAGAGCTTTTTAGAATTACCGGGATGGTTGAAAAACCAAATCCGGACGAAGCGCCGTCCAATCTTGCAATAATGGGAAGATATGTGATAAATCCTGAGATTTTCGAGTGTATTGAAAAAACCAAACCGGGTAAAGGCAATGAGATACAGCTTACGGACGCGCTTAAACTGCTTTTGGACCAGCAGGAGATATATGCGTATGAATACAGCGGGAAAAGATACGACGTCGGCCAGAAATTGGGATTTTTACAGGCGACGGTTGAAATGGCTTTGGAAAAAGAAGAACTGGGAATGGAGTTTAGGAAATATCTAAAGGATATCGTAGGGAAAATTTAACCTGCGGACCGGAATCACCATTTTGTTCCGGCTGTCCGTTTTATGGCACCGAAAATATTGGCCCGGATATGGGGGTTTCCCAAAGAGGCCGATTCAATGACGTTGCGGATTTCAGGACGCCTGTCGCCTCCGTCGGCGGGGCAGGGGTTTGAAACCGTCGGTATGCCGTGTTCTTTCATATAAGCAAAGACTTCTTCCGCGGTGGACAGCGCCAGGGGCCTTATCAGGTGGATGTTTGTCCTTGAAAGATATGTTACAGGGGCGAAAGCGGTAGGTTTTCCCGCATACATTATATTCATAAGATATGTTTCAATAAGGTCGTCGAGAGTGTGGCCGAGGGCCATTTTATTGCAACCGGACTCTGAGGCGGCTTTATTCAAAGCCCCCCTTCTCATATTTGAACAAAGGGAGCAGGGATTCCCCTCTTTACGCACATCGAATACGATTCTGCCTATTTTGGTATCTATGACCGTATGGGATATCCCAAGGGACAAGCAGAAAGTTTGTATCGGCTCCACATTGAATCCGTCAAATCCCAGCGAAACGGTGAAAGCCTTCATGTCAAAATCGATATCGGACATTGAACGGAGGCTTGATAATGCATGCAGCATCACCATGCTGTCTTTTCCTCCGGAAACACCCACCCCTACACAATCCCCGTTTTCAACCGCACAGTATGTGTTTATGAACTCCAGCATTTTTTCAACTATTGTTTCAGGCATCTGATTTCATCCTTATATGCTTTATGCTTTTATTGTACAGCAAGAATAAGAAGCAACCAACAGCATCTTGAATAGGGAGGTTGTGCAAAACACATATATTCCTGGGCAAAAGGTAAAAATATGCCGTAGTGATGGAAAAAGCCGGCGTAATCGGTTAAAATTAACATATCTTATTTTACGGAAGGGGTCTTGTATCATGGGGATAATGGATTTTCTAAAAGGCCAGTTTATAGATGTAATCGAATGGGTCGACACTACAACGGACACCATGGTGTGGAAGTTCGAAAGAAGAGGCAATGAAATAAAGATGGGGGCGCAGCTCACCGTCAGGGAGACCCAGGCGGCGATATTTGTAAACGAAGGACAGATTGCCGATGTATTCGGCCCCGGCAGATACGAGCTGACCACCCAGAACCTGCCCATACTGACATCATTGAAATCATGGAAGTACGGGTTCAACTCGCCCTTTAAAGCGGATGTCTATTTCGTCAACACGAAACAATTCACAAACAAAAAATGGGGGACTTCAAATCCGATAATACGAAGGGATGAAGAATACGGCGTGGTCAGACTTCGCGCTTTCGGCATTTATTCTTTCAGAGTCGAGGATCCCGTTAAATTCTTAAGGGAGATACTGGGAACCAAGACGGAATTCAATACGGAGAATGTTGAAGGACAACTGAAAAGGCAGCTGGTGTCCGGTCTTGCCGATTCGCTTGCTGAATCGAACATATCGATTTTGGACATGGCCATGAATTATGACGAGCTTGGAATGGAAGCGATTGAAAAACTGCAACCGAGATTCGCTTCTTTAGGTTTAAAACTCGTATCCCTGTACATTGAAAACATTTCAATGCCCGAGGAAGTTGAAAAAGCGCTTGATAAAAAAACCAGAATGGGTGTAATCGGAGACCTGGGACAATATACAAGATACCAAACAGCGGAAGCCATAGGGGATGCAGCCAACAATCCAAGCGGTGGCGCAGCAAGTGCAGGTGTGGGGATAGGAGCAGGGGTTGCCATGGGAAAAGCCATGACCGATTCCATGAACAGTCCAGCAGGGTCCGGCGGGGAATATGTAAAATGCGCAAACTGCGGGGCGCAGGTGCCTAAAAACGCCAAGTTCTGCCACGAATGCGGAAATGCGAACGGACCTTTGCTGATGATCAAATGCACAAACTGCGGTAAAAGCATTCCGGCGGATTCGAAGTTCTGTCCCGAGTGTGGGACTTCGCGCACCCAAAAGTGCAAAAATTGCGGATTTGAATATGACGGCAATGCAAAGTTCTGCCCCGAGTGCGGAACGGAAGCGGAATAGATAACGGTTATCAAATAGCATAGGTAATAAAGATTGGAAGATTTTACACACAAGAAAACAGTGAGATTCCCTTGCGGATCGTGCGGAGCTTCGGCGGAATTCGATCCGGAGCTTCAGGCGCTCAAATGCAGCTATTGCGGCAGTGTCACCGAAATTGAAAAGCTTGATGAGGAAATTCTCGAACACGACTTTTATAAGGCGCTTGAAAATGAACCCGAAGAGCACTGGGAGGGGAAAACAAAGGTCATACGGTGTGAAAACTGCGGAGGCGAAACCGTCCTTGGAGAATACGTAACCGCCGATAAATGCGCATTCTGCGGTTCGCCGCATGTTGTCAGTGTATCCGAATTCGTCGGAATAAAGCCGGAATCGCTTATCCCGTTTTCAATTGCGCGCAAAAAAGTGAAAGAGTCATTCAAAAAATGGATAGCCAGAAAACCATTTGCGCCGAACGCGTTAAAAAAAGAATACAAGGAAGATTCCGTAAAAGGCATCTACATGCCTTACTGGACTTACGACACCGACACATATTCCGCATACACAGCCGATGCCGGAACATATTATTATGTA
>CAZWVS010000089.1:6620-8241 GCA_964636935.1 uncultured Clostridiaceae bacterium | reverse complement strand
ACGGTTCTTGCCTCCGGTCTGGGTATGTCCGCCTTTTCCAGCAGCATTTCGAATCTGCCCCTGTCTTCGGCGTCGTCCATGGATTCGGGGGAAGTGCCCATTATGGGGACCCCCATATCCGCTATGCACCGGGTCAGTTTGATGGCGGTCTGGCCGCCGAACTGCACAATGGCGCCGTCGGGTTTTTCCTTTTCGATGACCGCTTCCACATCCTCGGGTGTCAACGGTTCGAAATACAGTCTGTCCGCCGTGTCGAAATCCGTGCTGACGGTTTCCGGATTGCTGTTTATTATTATTGTTTCGTATCCCATTTCTTTTAAAGCCCAGACACAATGCACGCTGCAGTAGTCGAACTCTATCCCCTGCCCGATTCTTATGGGTCCGGACCCTATAACCAGTATTTTTTTGGAGTCGCCCTTCACCACTTCACACTCGTCGTCATAGGTGGACTAGTAATATGGGGTCTCGGCCTTGAACTCCGCGGCGCAGGTGTCCACCATCTTGTATACCGCTCTTATTCCCGCGCTTTTCCTTTTAAAGGCGCATTCCCCGGGTTTTGATTTTGTCAGTGCGTCGATTGTCCTGTCCGCGAACCCCAGCTTTTTAAGTCTCCTGAGTTGTGATTCGTCAATGTCTGAAAGTTTTGTTTTTTTAAGTTTTTCTTCTTCGTCGACTATGTTTTTTATCTTATTGAGGAAGAAAGGGTCGACTCCGGTTATCCTGTTGATTTCACCGACCCCGATCCCTTTTCTCAAGGCGCCTGCAAGCAGGAACAGCCTCATGTCGTCGACCTGTTCCAACTCCTTAATCAGTTCATCCCATGACATTTCGGCTACTGCGGGCCTTTCCAGGCTGTACAAGTTCAATTCAAGGGACCTTACGGCTTTTAGCAATGCGGATTCCAGGCTTCCCCCTATGGCCAGGACCTCGCCTGTCGCCTTCATTTGCGTGCCCAGCGTCCTGCGGGCGTTTACAAATTTGTCAAAAGGCCATTTGGGTATTTTGGCCACCACATAATCGAGGGTGGGTTCAAAACATGCATATGTCTTTCCCGTCACCGCGTTTTCTATTTCATCCAGCCCGTAGCCTATGGCTATTTTGGTGGCGACCTTCGCTATCGGATAACCCGTGGCCTTCGACGCCAGGGCCGAAGACCTGCTGACTCTCGGGTTGACTTCTATCACCGCATACTCGAAGCTGTGCGGGTTCAAGGCGAATTGAACATTGCATCCCCCTTCTATTTTCAGTTCGCTTATTATGTCCAGGGCTGCGGTTCTGAGCATTTGATATTCCTTGTCGGCAAGGGTCTGGGAGGGCGCGATGACTATGCTGTCACCGGTATGTACGCCTACGGGGTCGATATTTTCCATATTGCATACGGTTATGACATTCCCCTTTGCGTCGCGCATGACCTCGTATTCTATCTCTTTCCATCCGGCTATGCCCCTTTCGACCAGTATCCTGGTCACACGGCTGTATCTAAGGCCTCGTCTCGCTGTTTCAATCAGCTCTTCCCTGTCTGAGGCTATGCCGCCCCCGGTCCCGCCCATTGTAAAGGCGGGGCGGACTATTACAGGGTATCCGTCGCTTTCGGCGAATTCGACCGCATCATCTACGGTGC
>CAZWVS010000089.1:0-6610 GCA_964636935.1 uncultured Clostridiaceae bacterium | reverse complement strand
CGGCTGGCCAATCCTCTCCATCGCGTCCTTGAAATCCTGCCTGTCCTCGGCCATCTCTATGGCCTCGACCGCCGTTCCCAGAAGCTTGACACCCATCTCGTCCAGGTAACCTGTCTTTGATATCTCCATGGCCAGGTTCAGCCCCGTCTGACCCCCGAGGGTCGGAAGCAGGCTGTCGGGCCTTTCGGCTTCAATCACTTTTTTTAGTATCTCCTCGGTCAGCGGTTCTATCTAGACCTTGTCCGCAATGTCCGTATCCGTCATTATGGTGGCCGGGTTGCTGTTTAGCAGCACCGTTTCAATGCCTTCCTCTTTCAAAGCCCTGCAGGCCTGGGTCCCCGCATAGTCGAACTCCGCCGCCTGTCCTATTATTATGGGTCCCGATCCGATGACCAGAACCTTTTTTATGTCATTCCTTTTGGGCATTTTCACCCCCCTGTCCTTTGAAATCCAGCATCATCTTTACAAACCCGTCAAAAAGATATCCCGTGTCCCCCGGCCCCGGAGAAGCTTCCGGATGGAACTGCACGCTGAAAAGTGGCATGTCTTCATATCTGATTCCCTCTACGGTCATGTCATTCATGTTCATATGGGTTATTACCGCCTTTTTACCTTCGAGAGACTTTGCCGTGACCGCATATCCGTGATTCTGGCTTGTTATATATGTCCTGTCGTGGAAAATGTCCTTTACGGGATGGTTGCTCCCCCTGTGCCCGTACTTAAGCTTATGCGTGTCCCCTCCCATTGCCAGCGCCGTAAGCTGATGCCCGAGGCAGATGGCGAATATGGGGATTTTCCCCGCAAGCTCCGATATGGTGTCGATTTGCCTTTTACAATCCTTGGGATCCCCCGGGCCGTTGGAAAGCATCACCCCGTCATATCCGTTACCCAATATGTCAACCGCGGCGGTCGAAGCGGGGAACACATCCACATCCATCCCCCGTAAAAGCAGGGACCGTATTATGTTCCTCTTCACTCCGTAATCCATAAGCGCCACTTTCATGGTCCTTTTGTCGCTTCTGTGTCTTTCAATTTTCCCGGCGGTCACTTCATCCACGGGATTTTTCAGTTGAAAGCCGTCGATCATTTCTTTAATTTGCCCCCGCTCCATGCCCTCGGGCGCTATGACGCCTTTCATGGTTCCGCTTTCACGCAGCATCCTGACCAGTTTCCTGGTGTCGATGCCGGTCAGCACCGTTAGCCCCTGTTCCGCCAGATATTCGTACAAAGTGGAACCGCATCTGAAGTTGCTCGGATGCTCACAAATCTCCCTCGCGATGAAACCCTTTGCAAAGGATTTGCGCGATTCGAAATCATCGGGATTCACCCCGTAATTCCCTATCAGCGGATAAGTCATTGTAATGATCTGCCCGCAGTATGAAGGGTCGCTCAGGATTTCCTGATATCCGGTCATACCGGTGTTGAATACGACCTCTCCCACCACCGACGGCTGCTTTGCGTGCAGCCTGCCGCTGAAAACCGTCCCGTTTTCAAGTACAAGCACTCCCTTTTCCATCAATCCTTCCCTTCCTGTCTTTCCCTTATAGCTTCGTTTATAGCCGCTTTCATTCTCAATGTCTCTTCGAAAGCCGCTTCACAAAATTCCCCATGTTCATATTTACGGCCGCTTTTTCCCGATTTCCAGGCATTCATGATGCCCCTGGATGAATTCACAATGGCTCCGCGGCCGTTCATGTCGAATCCGCCTGCCACTTCTCCCGCTCCCGCGCCCTGGGCCCCGTATCCTGGAATCAATACCAACGACGACGGCATGGCTTTCCTGAGTTCAAACAGCTGTCCGGGATATGTTCCGCCCACTACCGCGCCTACAACGCCGTAGCCCTTTGCGCCTTCGGTGCCCTTGTTCCATCCGTTGACAAGTCCGGCCATCCTCTCGTATACTTTCCGGCCGTCCGCCAGTTCCATATCCTGCAGTTCCCCCGAAGAGGGATTGCTTGTTTTTACAAGTACGAAAATACCCTTGCCGTTTTTTTCGCACTTCTCCACGAAAGGTTGTATGCCGTCGCTGCCCAGGTAGCCGTTCACCGTGATTGCGTCCACTTCAAGATCGCCTTTATCCAGATATGCCTTCGCATATGCGCCGGCGGTGCTTCCGATGTCGTTCCTTTTCGCATCGAGGATGGTGACCATTCCGAGTTCCTTTGCGTATTTGATACTGCCCATTAGTGTGGTCATGCCCTGCTGCCCCAACAGCTCATAATATGCGGACTGGAACTTAACTGCGGGTATCACCTCATGCAGCTTGTCGATCAGGCGGCGGTTGAATTCCAGTATGGCTTCCCCATCGGTGTCAAATGCCGTACGTATGGATTCGGGGACGTATTCCAGCAAGGGGTCCAGCCCCAGCAGCGACGGGTTTTTCATTTCTTCAATTTTTTGTATAAGCCTGTCTGCAAACATCATCCGACCCTTTCATATGCGATACGGCCGTCCACCATGGTGTATTCGACGGTTCCCTTTAACAACATTCCTTTAAAAGGCGTATTTTTCCCCTTGGATAAAAAGCGCCCGGGATCAACTTTGTATTCCTTGTTTAGGTCGACTATGGCGATGTCCGCCACCGCGCCTTCGCTTATGCCCTTATTGTGAATTTTCAGAATGTTTGAAGGCCCGTAAACCATAAGTCTCACCAGGGTTCCCAAATCCAGAACACCGGTTTCAACAAGCACTGTGTATGCGGCTGAAAATGCGGTTTCAAATCCGGAAATGCCGTTGGCCGCGTTTTGGAACTCCACTCTTTTCTCGTCTTGATGATGCGGCGCATGGTCCGTGGCTATTATGTCTATGGTGCCGTCGGCCAGCGCCTCTATGATCGCCAGCCTGTCTTTTTCGCTTCTAAGCGGCGGGTTCACCTTCGCATCGGTGTCGAAACCCGCGCAGGCCTCTTCAGTCAGGGAGAAATAATGGGGACAGGTCTCACATGTGACCTCCACCCCCCTTTTTTTAGCTTGCCTGATTATTCTCGCAGACCCTTCCGTGCTTATGTGGGCTATGTGGACGGGTATTCCGGTGTATTCGCTTATGAGCACATCCCTTGCCACCTGTATCTCTTCCGCAATGGATGGGATTCCCCTTAAGCCCATTGTTGTCGACAGGTAGCCTTCGTTCATGCTTCCGTTTCGAGAAAGCGATTTTTCTTCACAATGCGAAATCACCGGAAGGCCGAACCCGGAGGCGTACTCCATTCCCTTTCGCATTATTCCCGCATCGGCAACGGGATTTCCATCATCGGAAACCGCTGCCGCTCCGGCTTCCTTCATCAACCCCATTTCCGAAAGCTGCGTTCCGAGCGACCCCTTTGTCATGCTTCCGATAGGATATACCTTTACCGCCGCTTTTTCCCGCGACTTTCCGACAATATAGCGGATGACGGAATCGTTGTCGGCTATGGGGTCGGTGTTTGGCATGCATGCCACAGTGGAGAATCCGCCCGCCGCGGCCGCCATGGTCCCCGATTCAATATCTTCCTTGTATTCATAACCCGGTTCCCTGAGATGGCAGTGGGCGTCGACAAGGCCGGGCAGGACGGTCAGGCCTCCGGCTTCGATCATATGGCAGCCATCATCCTTTATTTCTTTTGCAATCCGCTTTATCCTGCCTTTTTCCATCAGTATGTCGAATATTCCGTCCAGATTGTTTTCGGGATCCACAACCCTTCCACCCTTAATCAGATATTTCATATCTTCCCCCTCTTGTGAAAATGTAAAGAAGAGCCATTCTCACGGCGACTCCGTTCATCACCTGTTCGTTTATGACGCTGCTTGCGCCGTCGACCACGCCGCTTGTAAATTCGACACCCCTGTTAACCGGCCCGGGGTGCATAATAAGGGCATCTTTTTTAGCCATCTGCAGTTTCTCCCCGTCTATTCCGTAAAACCGGCTGTATTCCCTGACATTGGGGAACAGCGCATCCTGCTGCCTTTCCTTTTGCAGTCTTAGCCCCATGACCACATCCGCTCCATCCAATGCCTCTTCAAGGCTGCCCGCTACAACCGCTCCCGTTTTTTCAATAAACGGGGGCATCATCGTGCGCGGCGCATATACATGGACCTTGGCCCCGAGTTTATTCAACGAATAGATATTGCTCCTGGCAACCCTGCTGTGATAGATGTCTCCGGCAATGGCGACTTTCAAGCCTTTGAATCCGCCTTTTTTCTCATTTATGGTGTATGCGTCAAGCAGGGCCTGGGTCGGATGCTCGTTCATTCCGTCGCCTGCGTTGATAACAGAGGCCTTTACATTGTCTGCAAGCAGTTTCGGTGCCCCTGCGCAGGAATGACGTATTATTATGACATCCGTGCCCATCATATCCAGGGTTTTTCCCGTGTCTATCAGATTTTCACCTTTTGCGACACTGCTTGATGAAACGGATACACCCGAAGCGGTCCCCCCCATGTACTTGGCGGCCAGTTCAAAGCTCATCTTCGTCCTTGTGCTGTTTTCGTAGAAAAGGCTGATTATGCTTTTGCCTTGAAGATGGGGGGACTTCTTGCTGGGGGCGTTTATCAAAACCTTCATGCCCGATGCCATGTCAAGGATATACGCAATCTGCCCGGCGCTCATATCCCTCATGCCCAGCATATCCTTTCCAAACCCCATTTGTCTGAGATTCGAATGGTTCACAGCTCTTCCCTCCTGACTATTCTCACACTTTCCTCGTCATCGAATTCATCGACCCTTACCTCGATGACCTCCCTGGCGGATGTGGGGACGTTCTTGCCCACATAGTCGGCGCGTATGGGCAGCTCCCTGTGCCCCCGGTCTATCAGGATCGCAAGCTGGATGCTGGAAGGCCTCCCCGTATCCATTATTGCGTCTATTGCAGCCCTGGCCGTCCTTCCGGTATAAAGCACATCGTCTACAAGCACGATATCCCTTCCGTTGACGGAAAACGGGATGTCCGTCCCGTTGACAACCGGATGCTCGTTCAGGAAACTCAGGTCATCCCTGTAGAAGGTTATGTCGAGTATGCCCGTCAAGGGCCTCTTGCCTTCCACTTCACCGATTTTATCGGCGATCCTTTCCGCAAGGGGGACACCCCGCCTTTGAATCCCGATAATGGCAGTGTTGTCCGTCCCCCGGTTTTTTTCAATTATTTCGTGGCTTATCCTGGTCAGAGCCCTCCGTATGGCTTCCCTGTCCATTATTTCCGATTGTTTTTTCAAAAAAAGCACCTCCAATACTTCCATCGGCGAGTGCTTTGCGAAAAGATAGGGACCCTGGCATCCCCTGCCTGCATAAATCCCTCTGTTAAAAAACCTGCACACGGGCAGGAAGAAAAACAAGTAGGCATCTTTGCATTTTCTCCCTTACAAGCCTCACCGGACTAATTTAAAGGAATCATCGGATAAATGATATCACAACCTTTTTGCATGTGCAAGACAACCTATGCATTTTGCAATTTTTCAACGGATAAGGTGACGCGGACCGGAGTTGCCGATTTTCTACTGTTTTGCGAATTTTTTAGATAGGTACAGTGTTCTTTCAGCCTTTTCATACCATCCCTTTTTTGAATGGCTGTCGGTGTGCAGATAGCATTTGACCCGAACTTTTTCACTTCCATGTGTGAATTCAAGGAACCTGCTCATCGGGACCGTGTATTTGCGCACATGATATCCGGTGAGCGCCGCAGTGTTTATGAAATAGGTTCCATTCTTTTTTTCAATATGGCTTTTGCCGCCGGACACATCATCCGGATTCGTATGCGTGTGGCCGCCGATCCATATGTCCGTCGCTCCCGGATTATCCTTAAGGTAGTCAACAAAGGCTTCGGATCCGGGGACCCCGCCCACCCAATAGAGGTAGGATGCGCCTTTCGGTGTCCCTTCAGGCTTGTATCCATGATACTTGCCGCGCCATTGTCCCTTTTCATCCTTTTGCATCCCCTCCCAGTCTCCGGAGGCCACGGTTGTGTCCCTTAGGACGTAATGGTGCATTGTTATGATGATTTTATCCCTGTTTTCTTCAACCTTGCTTTTCCACCAGTTGAAGGTGTCAAGGGATACGACCCCGCCCGGGTTGCCTCCCAGCTCACCCCTTCCTTTTCTCTGGGTTGGCTCATTGATATCGCTCATCATGAGGAAAAGCAGGTTTCCCGCACTAAAGGAATACCTTTCCCAGTTCCCTTCGGGAGCATATTTTCTAAGCTTGGGATCCACACCCGAAAAAACAGTGTTTTCACCGACGGGGTCTATCCACTTTCGCCACCAGTGCGCTTCCGGCTCACCCAATCCGCTCCGGTCGTGGTTTCCGCATACACTGTATATGTCCTCCCTTTTATGTTTTTTCAGGGCATTGAACTGCCTTGTTATTTCTTCCCCTTCTGCGTCCTTCGGCAGCCCCTGCTCCCCGGACATGTCACCCGCATTCAGCGCGATGTCCCAGTCGAGGTCGTCGACCTGCCTTATGGCTTGGGCAAGGCTTTCCCTGCCGTATTTGATATCGGTCCCCACATGTGCGTCCCCGAATGTCCATATGGTGAATTTTTGATCGGATTTCATCAAACCTCCTTTTCCCTCAAATTGATTTTTTTACTTGAACCTCTCATGACTAAAGTCACGAGATTCTTAGATTGTCACCTCTATCGAGG
>CAZWVS010000088.1:0-8268 GCA_964636935.1 uncultured Clostridiaceae bacterium | reverse complement strand
ATGGTCCAGTTTTGAAGACCTTCATGGGGTGGGTCATTCGGAAGAATCACTAGGTTGGAGAACATGTAAAACCTGTTGGTAACAGGGTCGAGAAGGCCGGCTTGAAAATACCTGGTCATCGTCCCAGCCGGTGTTTCCCACCTTGTCCCATCCGGTACCGGTTCGGAATATGTTTCCCCTCCGTCCCCGGAGAATGAAATCTGAGATCCGCTGAATGTGTCCGAACGCCCCACCAAAGTGCTGTATTTCATCAAAGTGCCGTCCGTATCGCACCGGGCGGCCATGCAAAGAACACCGGTCTTTTCATCAGGCTGTTTCTCAAACAGTTTTTTGTACACCAACTCCATTTATATGCCGCTTCCCGCAAAAATCATTTTCCGATTCCCGCCATTTTCAAAAACTCTTCTTCATCGACCACAGGAATTCCCAGGTTCATTGCCTTTTGCAGTTTCGAACCCGCTTCGCTTCCCGCCAGCACATAATCGGTTTTTGAAGATACCGACGAAGAGGCCTTCCCGCCTTTTTGTTCAATTATACTTTCGGCTTCCGACCTTTTGAGGTTAGGCAGTGTGCCGGTCAGAACAAAAGTCTTTCCCGAAAAGACGCCCTCCCGCCCCTTTTCATCGAAAAGCTTTGATGTCATATTGACCCCTGCCTGCTTCAATCTTTGCAGTACATGATGTGTCTGGGGGTTTTCAAAAAAACGCACAATGCTGTGTGCCATAACCCCGCCTATTTCGTCAATCTCCATAAACTGCTCAGGGGAAGCTTCAACTACCGCGTCAATATCTTTGAATTTTGACGCGATCAAAACAGCGGTCCTCTGCCCTACGTGCCTGATGCCCAGGCCGGTTATGAGTCTTTCCAGTCCGTTGCTTTTTGATCTTTCAACGGCGTCAAGCAGTTTTTCGACACTTTTTTCACCCAGGCCTTCCAGATTCATCATTTCTTCTTTTTTCTCATGCATATAGTAGATGTCGCTGATGGTTGAAATTATCCCCTTCTCAAGGAACAGTTCAACCAGGGCGGGGCCGAGACCTTCGATATTCATGGCCGTTCTTGAACAAAAGTGAATTATGCTCCTGTACTGCTGGGCGGGGCATTCAATACCGGTGCACCTGTATGCAGCCTTGTCCTCCTCCTTCTCGACCGGTGAACCGCATGCGGGACATCGGGAAGGCATTTCAAACCCGGTTTCACCGCCGGTGCGTTTTTCTTTAATGACGCGAACCACTTCGGGTATTATGTCCCCGGCTTTTTGAATGACGACATGGTCCCCTATCCTTATGTCTTTTTCTTTTATGTAATCCATATTGTGAAGCGTGGCCCTGGAAACGGTGCTTCCTGAAACAAGAACGGGTTTTAGAGCCGCGTTTGGTGTCAGCACACCCGTCCTGCCCACCTGGACAAAAATGTGTTCAACTGTTGTCTCTTTTTGTTCCGCCGGATATTTATACGCCACGGCCCATCTGGGGGTTTTGGATGTCTCCCCCAGACGCCGTCTTTGGGACAAGTCGTTTATTTTGACGACGGCCCCGTCTATTTCGTAGGATTTGGTTCCCCTGTTTCCTTCAATCTCCCTAATCCGTTCGATGGCCTGCTCGATATTTGCACACACCCTGTAGTCAGGGCTTGTCTTGAAACCGGCCTTTTTCAAAAACTCCAGGGCTTCGGAGTGTGTTTTGAATTCCGCCCCCTCCACTCTTTGAATGTTAAATACAAAAAGAGCAAGATTTCTTTGCGCGGCTATGCGCGGATCAAGCTGCCTTACCGATCCGGCGGCGGCATTCCGTGGGTTTGCGAAAATCTTCCCGCCGGTCTCCTCCTGCCTTTTGTTCAATGCGGCAAAATCCTCCACAGGCATGTAAATCTCACCTCTTGCTTCGAGTAAAGCCACCTCTTTACGCAGTTTCAACGGGACGCTTCTTATCGTTCTTATGTTTTCGGTGATATCCTCACCTACAACACCGTCGCCTCTTGTCGACCCCCTTGTCAGAATCCCGTTTTCATATTCAAGGGCTACGGACAGCCCGTCGATTTTCTGTTCGACAACATATTCGTATTCATTGTCGTCGAGGGAGTTGGCGACCCTTTTGTCGAATTCACGGAGCTCTTCTATTGAAAACACATCCGCAAGGCTCAGCATCTGAACCGTGTGTTCGACTTTTTGAAAACCTTCAAGTGGTTTGCCTCCCACTCTTTGAGTGGGCGAATCCGGTGTCACAAGGGAAGGGTTTCTCTTTTCAAGCATCTCCAGTTCCCTGAGCATCATGTCGTATTCCCTGTCCGTGACGACAGGGTCGTCCAGGACATTGTACCTGTAATTATGGTAATCGATCTGCTCCCTTAGTTCTTTTATCCTTTTTTCGTCGTCTTTCATCTGTCCACCGTCCCGGATATTTAAAACTGATATTCCATTGCATTTATTACACATGAAAACACCGTGTCATGCAACATCTCTTTTATTATATCATCACAACAGGCTTTTCGAGTGCGCCGATTTTAGCACATTGAACCGATTTGGAATAAGCGGTTTGCAACAACCGCAGCCACCGATTCACAAAAAATGAAATTTCAGATTGTCATAACTCTCCCGTGATGTTATAATATCCCTCGCGGGGGATTAGCTCAGCTGGCTAGAGCGCTTGCTCGACACGCAAGAGGTCACTGGTTCGACTCCAGTATCTCCCACCAAAAAAAGACGAGGCGTCACGCCCCGTCTTTTTTTTGCTTTTATCTGTTTGTTGTTGCTAATCGGCCAGCCGCTTCTCGCCTTCCAGATTCCTGATTCCGCTTACTTCCTGAGTGACTTCAAGGACTCCGAGATATCCTCCTTCATCGTCCCTTACCGCAAAATACCTTATAAAGATGAATTTGCCGCCGGATTTAATCCAGAAGTCCTCTTGATCCTTTTTGCCGGTTTTGAACTCTTCAACCAGTTTCTCGACTATGTGGACACTGGCGGGCGGATGGCAGTTCTTGACTTCCCTTCCTATTATGGCCCTGGTTCTCGGGAATATTCTCTCCTTCCCTTCCGAGAAATATTTCACTTTGTCGTTCTTGTCGACAAAAGTTATATCAAGCGGAAGTGTGTTCAGGACTGTTTGAAGCTCCTCTATGTCGAATACGCCGGATGCCAGTTTGATATGGCCAGGGGCTGCCGCTTTTTCTTCATTTTGTCCAGTTTCCCCGCCTGTTTCAGGTTTCCACAGTTTTCCCGGCTTCACGTATGAGTAACCGATTTCGCTTTCACTGTCCTTTACTTCCTTCCATTGCGCGAGGGTGAACATCTCAACCGCCATCGGGATGAGTATGTTATCTTCCTTATATATCATTTCGTTGATTTTATTTAGTGTTGTAAGAAGCTTTTCTTCATCGGGTTTGTCGGGATTTTCTTTTAATGAGTTCAGTATCTGTTTCAATTCGGCCCTGACCTCGTCGTCCACGGACCACATGACCTGCGGCGGCCCGTACACACCGTGTTTTTCCAATACGGGGAATATTATGTTTTCTTTTCTCAGGTAATGCTTTTCGATTTCCAAAAGGTCGCTGAATCCCTCCAACAGCCCTTCATACCGTCCATTTTCAATTGCTTCAATAAGATGTCCGACCCTTTTCCCTATTTCCTCGTTTTCCCTTTTAAAAGTGTGAACGGGGTGCCCGGGTGTCATTTCATCCTCCGCGTCTGCGTGGATTTCCTCTATGGACCCTTTGAAAACCGCTGCGTGGACGTCACAAAGCTTGTGTATGGCTTCGACTTCCATGCCTTCGCTTATAAGTTCCCTTTCCATGTCGGATATCTCACGTGCGCTTACCTTGCCGAAGTCCCTTTGGAATTCATCCCTGACTTCTTCAAAGTCCCTTCCATCGTGCAAGTCGAGGATAAGCTTTTTAAGCTTTTCACGCTTTTCTTTCCCATTGTTAATCAATTCGCTCATCTGTAGTCCTCCATCCGGATTATATTCTTACTATGTTATATACCCCTTTTTTATCACAAATTGCAGGTTGCAAAGGTTTTCCCTCATATTGTAATCATTGCGGCATTGTTCTAAAATTGAATCGGAGGGTTTGAATGAAAAAAATACTTCTTATAGCAACGGGCGGCACCATAGCGGCTTCGGGCACGGGTAAAGGCCTTTATCCGATACTGGCGCCTGAAAAGCTTATAACCCTGGCAGGCCGGGCACCTTATGAAATTGATTCAATTCAACCAATGAACATAGACAGCACAAACATCCAACCCGAAGATTGGACTGTGCTTTCAGCCATAATCCAGAAAAACTATAACGATTATGATGGATTTGTCATAACTCACGGCACGGACACCTTGGCATATTCGGCGGCCATGCTTTCATATCTTGTCAGAAATTCGCATAAGCCTGTCGTCCTTACCGGCTCCCAGCGCCCGGCCGATTTCCCGGGTTCGGACGCCCCCCGAAATCTACATGACTCGTTTCTATATGCGTCAGAAGGGATACCCGGCATATTCGTGGTCTTCAACGGCAAGGTTATCTATGGGACACGTTCAAGAAAACTTCGCTCTAAAAGTTTCGAGGCTTTTGAAAGCATAAACCATCCCCTTGCCGGGGTGATTGAAAATGACAGGATCAGATATATATGCAAACCGGCGGCTCCGGCTGAAAAACCCCGTTTTTACACTGAATTGTATCCCCATGTTTTTCTTTTGAAACTGGCCCCGGGCATGCAACCTGGCGTGCTGGACTACATCAGCGACATATATGAGGGGATCGTCATTGAGAGTTATGGAACCGGGGGCATCCCCTTTGCCGATAAGAGGAATTTTCTGGAAAAACTGAAAAACGCCACACAGAAAGGCAAAATAATTGTCATGGCGACCCAGGTCATGCTGGAAGGCAGTAACCTTGAAATGTACGAAGTGGGGGCCAGGGTACTCCAATACAATGTGCTGCAGGCTTATGACATGACCATTGAGGCCGCGGTGACAAAACTGATGTGGATTCTTTCTGTAACAAAAGAATATGATAAAGCCGCCTTCATGTTCCATTCACAGATTCATAAGGACATTACACTGGGCCCCGGCGCAAAAGCATGTTGACCGCTCATGCCTGCTTTTTCTTGCGTACATTGCTTTTATGCTTGTTGTAGTATATCTGAAAAAAAAGATAAGCGCCCGTAGCCGCCAATGTGAGCATCAATATCCTTTGAACCCTTCCGAGCACATTTTCAATTTTGATCCCGCTGTCGAAAAACATATACCATGCTGTAACTATGACGAACAGCGGTGTTATATATCTGTGAAATTTTCTAATGAATCTTCCTATTTTATTTATCATGCATACTTCTCCGTTTTTCTTTTTAACATCATCCTACATGCCTGCCGGATTTTTTAGAGTGACACATGTAACACTTTGTAAAAATTCTCTATCCATACCTGTCCCTGCTGCCTGAGCGTACCTGTCCCCGTTGTCGGAGCATACCTGTCCCCGCCATAGGAGCATACCTGTCCCCGTTGTCGAGCGTACCTGTCCCCGTTGTCGAGCGTACCTGTCCCCGCTGCCGGAGCATACCGGAGCATACCTGTCCCCGCTGCCGAGCGTACCTGTCCCCGCTGTCGAGCGTACCTGTCCCCGTTGCCAAGTGTACCTGTCCCCGTTGCCCTGAGCGTACCTGTCCCCGCTGCCGAGCGTACCTGTCCCCGCTGTCGAGCATACCTGTCCCCGCTGCCGAGCGTACCTGTCCCCGCTGCCGAGCGTACCTGTCCCCGCTGCATATGGACGAAAAGAGAACCGGTCTCATCGACCGATTCCTTTTTCCTGATATCTTCATGATGGAAACAATGTGCTCCTACTCGATTCCCGCGGCTTTTCTCATTTGGAAATCGCCGTATGCGACAGAGCCATGTTCCCCTATGTCGAGGCCTTCCATCTCATGATTCTCCATGACGCGGAGGCCGTTGAATTTCTTGATTGCCAAAAACAGCACTGCGGAAGTCCCCACGGTCCAGGCCGCCACCGAAAGCACGCCCAGGCTTTGTATTCCAAGCAGGGCGAACCCGCCGCTGTAGAAAAGCCCGCCTTCCATGGAGAACAAGCCAACCATAAGGGTTCCAGCGGCTCCACAGAATCCGTGTACCGGGACCGCGCCCACCGGGTCGTCAACCTTGAGGACTTTTTCAAGGAACTCGATTCCAAAGACCACCACACCACCCGCAATGACACCGATTGCGATTGCGCCCCACATGCTCACAACCGCGCATCCGGCCGTTATGGCAACCAGTCCCGCAAGCACTCCGTTCAGCGTCATGCTCACGTCCGGTTTCTTATACCTGACCCATGTCAGAAGCATTGTGAATACACCCCCTGCGGCCGCGGACAGGTTTGTTGTTACGGCTATGTATCCTATGCTTGTGTCCATCCCCGACACCGTGCTGCCCGGATTGAAGCCGAACCATCCGAACCACAGGATGAAAACTCCAAGGGCCCCCATAGTGATATTGTGTCCCGGTATGGCATTGGGTTTTCCTTCTTTTGTGAATTTACCTATGCGGGGGCCCAGGATAGACGCTCCAACCAACGCTGCCCATCCACCAACCGAATGCACGACCGTCGAGCCTGCGAAATCAACCATTCCCAGATTTGACAGCCAACCCCCTCCCCAGATCCAGTGTCCCACTACGGGATAGATGACAATGCTTATTACAAAGCTGTATATTATGTATGCTGAAAACTTGGTCCGCTCAGCCATGGCCCCGGAGACGATTGTAGCCGCGGTCGCAGCGAACACGGTTTGGAATATCAAAAACGCCTCAATGGGAACCGTGATGCCCAGAAATGCGGCATCTATTCCGGTCCCGAAAAAACCCGTAGTTCCGAAAAGGCCGAACCTGTCCGCCCCGAACATTATTCCAAAGCCTATAGCAAAATATACAAGCGAGCCTATTGCCACATCCATCATGTTTTTCATGATAATGTTGCTTGCGTTCTTAGCCCTGGTGAAGCCCGATTCCACCATGGCGAAGCCCGCCTGCATGAAAAAAACCAGAAATGCGGCTATAAGAACCCATATTGTGTCGATTGCCGCCTCCACCGTCCCCTCTGCGCCGAAAACCACCGAAGGGATAATTACAAAAACCATCACCAGAAATAAAACAAATAATCTCTTTTTCATCTGCCGCCCCCTTATATTGCTTCTTCGCCGGTCTGTCCGGTTCTTACACGCACCACTCCGACAACATCGTAAATGAATATCTTCCCGTCTCCTATATTTCCCGTTTTGAGCGATTTCGTTATCTCCCCGATTATCTCATCCACCCCTTCATCCCTCACGACGATTTCAATTTTCACTTTCGGAAGCAGGTTGATAGAAACCTCGGTCCCTCTGTAGAATTCCCGTCTGCCTTTTTGCAGTCCGCATCCCGACACCATGCTCACGGTCATTCCGAAATGTCCGCTCTGTCCGAGGATATCCTTGATATCCTCAAGTTTCTCCGGTCTTGTCACAATTTCGATTTTTTTCATTTCGCCTCCTTTAAATAATAAAAAAGACGCCTGATTCCGGCACTTCCCCGTGCTTTTCGGAATTAGGCGTCATAGCCTCAATCATTTCCCACCGTCGGAAAACAATCAGTTATTCAATAATGCAAGTATATTAACATTGCTGTTGCAATATTGCAATACTTTTTTTGTGTTTTTACTATTATTTTGCATTTTTTGCAATTTATTTTTATGCTTCATGCAATTTAAACGTCCAAACATTAAAAAAACCCGGACATTTGATGCCCGGGTTCCGGTAGGATGCGGGTTTAGTTGCTTTTGAGTTCCTTGATCCTGTTCAATAGCTCGTCTTTAAGCCCCGTGTATTTGGCAAGTTTGTTTTTTTCCGCTTCAACAAGGTCGGCCGGCGCCTTTTCAACGAAATTCTTATTGTTCAGTTTGCCGGAAGCCCTCTTGATTTCCGATTCAAGCTTATCGGCTTCGCCTTCAAGCCTATTTATCTCTTTATCAATATCTATAAGCTCCGCAAGGGGCATGAAGAACGATGCTCCATCGATGACGGCGGAAACCGAGTTCACCGGTATTTTGCTTTCATCCTTTTCTATTGTTATATTCGAAGCTCCCGCCAGTTTTACGAAATATGCCTCGGAATTCAATATCACATCGCCCTTTTCTTCATTTTCCGGGACGGCGATTATATTGGCCTTTTTGGAAGGCGGCACATTCATTCCGGCACGCGCGTTTCTTATGCTCCTTATGGCATCCATTACAAAGGCCATGGACCACTCTTCTT
>CAZWVS010000087.1:0-8305 GCA_964636935.1 uncultured Clostridiaceae bacterium | reverse complement strand
GAGTGGAACAGGCTGGGAAGAATTCAGGGAAGCCGAGATGTGGAACTTGAGGCCGAAGGGCTTGAGCAAGCCCGTAAACTTGGCAGGAATGTGTTGAATCAAGGCTTGAAAATATCGAAAATCTATACCAGCACTCAAAAAAGAGCGGTCGACACCGCGAGGGTAATAAGCGCCGGCATAGGTGTCGGTTTTGTCGAAGCTGAAGGCCTGGAAGAAATAAATCTGGGCAGGTGGGAAGGCATGACATGGGGACAGGTGCGAAAGATGTATCCTGCCGATTTCGATGAATGGATGAATAATCGTGAATATTCCCAAGCTCACGGAGGCGAATCATACGTCGGCATGACGCAACGGGTGCTGGAGGCGTTGGATGGGATAATACGGGAAAATCATAAAGATGTCATGGTTGTCACTCACGGAGCTGTGATTATGTGCCTCCTTTGCCGTCTGTCAGGCGCACCCTACAGCGAGATGACCAGGTACAAGACCGGCAACACTTGTGTTGTCAAAGTCGACAGTGAAGAAATATCCCGGGAAATTCGCAGCATGCGCAGAAATATGGGAACCTGGAGTGTCATGTAAAATGGGTGTAATCGTAAGTGTTAGCAGAAGGACCGATATACCTGCGTTTTTCTCGGAATGGTTTTTTAGACGTTTGGATGAAGGCTATGCTTTTTCCGTGAATCCGTATAATCCAAAGCAGAAGAAAAGTGTTTCCCTCGATCCGGAAGATCTTGACGGTATCGTATTCTGGACAAGGGATGTGGGACCGATGCTCAATAAGCTGAAAAGGCTTGAAAATATCGCGTTCTATTTCAATGTCACGCTTACACCATATGATAGTGATATTGAGAAGGTGTTTTACGACAAAAAGAGAACCCTGGATTCAATAAAGGGGCTATGCGGTCAAATCGGCCCGGACAGGGTTATATGGCGGTACGACCCTGTTTTTTTCAATGATGTATACGATATGGGGTTCCACAAAAATAGATTCGGGCAGTTCGCCCGCGAACTGGAAGGATGCGTAAAGACATGCATCATCAGTTTTGTGGACGAATATTCATTTTCTTCGAAAAGGATGCAAAAGGCAGGGATTCATCCCGCAGATATTGAAAAAATGTGCGATGCGGCAAAATATTTTTCCGAAGCGGCCGGTTCCTTCGGCATTAAGGTAAAGAGCTGCTCGGAGCCTGTTCTAAGTGAACTGACGGAGATTGAGGCTGCGGCCTGCATCGATTCGGACTTGCTTGGAAGGATTTCAGGGAAAACAATAGAATATAAAAAGGATCCCAATCAAAGAAAAGCGTGCAGATGCGCATTAAGCGTGGATATAGGCGCCTATGACACATGTCCGGGAGGATGTGTCTACTGCTATGCGAACCGCAGTGAAAAAACGATGTTGAAAAACAATTCGATGTATGATTTGAACAGCCCCGCTTTTTGCAGGGATCTTAAAGAGTGAAATCCTTAATCGGTCTCCGGGTTTGAATATATGACCGATGAACAAAGAGGCGGAATCCTTAAAAGATGTGAACCTTCAAGTGAGGCCGGAAGCGGATCCGGTCCTGTAAGCACCTCTATTTCATCTTTTAATGCAACGGTGATGTCCCTATGTTCCGACGTGTTCCTGTTTATCGCGGTAAAAACAAAACCTTTATCGGTTTTTCGAAGACATGCGATCACATCCGTGTCCTGTGCAAAGTATTCGCAATCACCATCAATGAGGATTTTGTTGTCTTTTCGAAAATTGGATATTAGTTTGAAAAAGTCCAGGATATCCCTGTCTTCGCGACTCCAGGGGAAGGTCGCCCTGTTGAAAGGGTCGGCCATGCCGGTCAAACCGGCTTCGTCGCCATAATATATGCAGGGCACACCCGGAAGCGAGAACATGAATGCCGCGGCGCACTTCACCCTTTTGGCGGACAGGGCATATTCGCTTTCGTCGGGTGTGAATTCGGATTGCTCCTGTTTTGTCATGCCGTCCGTGTCCGGGGAGTCGGACATGAATGTGCGCACCCTGGGCCGGTCATGGGATCCCAGAAGGTTCAGGACTGAATTTGAAAAGACCCGGGGATAGTTCTCTGCGAGGGAGCGGAGCATGTCAACGGCTTCTTCAGATGAAATCCGGTGCATCATAAAATCGAGCATGGCCTGTCTTGCGGGATAGTTCATTACGGAATCGACGGTGTCCCCATATGTGTAATTCCTGAGACTGCCGTATGAAACCTTGCGGGAGGCGTCCTCCCAGACCTCGCCGATGATGACGGCGTCCCTATCAGCATTTTTAACACCCTTGCGCAACCGGCGCAGAAAAGGCATCGGCAGTTCGTCTGCGACATCAAGCCTCCAGCCCGACGCCCCTTTTTTTATCCATGCGGGCGCAATGCCATCCGAGCTGCATATGAATTCCCTGAAATGGGGGTTCCGTTTGTTGATGGTGGGCATGGATACAACCCCCCACCAGCATTCATAATCGTCCGGATATTCGTCGAACATGTACCAGTCGAAATACGGGGAATCCTTTGACTGATATGCCCCCAACGAATCATAGCTGCCGTATTTGTTGAAATAGATGCTGTCGTCCCCGGTATGTGAAAAGACACCGTCGAGAATAATCCTTATGCCGAACTCGCCGGCTTTTTCGCATAATTCGGTGAAAATTTCGTTGCTTCCGAAGGCGGGGTCTATGGTTTTGTAATCGCCCGTATCGTATTTGTGGTTGGAACGGGATTTAAAAACGGGTGAGAGGTAGATCGACTTAACACCCAGGGAATGGATGTATTCCAGTTTTTCAATTATGCCCGCAAGGCTGCCTCCGAAGAAATCATCGGGGAAATATTCTTCCCTGTCGCCACCGGGAAGATGGTAGGGTGCCTCATACCAGTCTTCGTGCACCCGGCCTTTGGCGATTTCCTGTGAATTGTCGTAGGATTCCGATTTATTGAAACGGTCAACAAAGATGTGATAGACCGCCCCTTCACGGAACCAGTCCGGAGTTGTAAAATCGTTGTCGTATGTGGTTATCTGATAGGAGGGGGGATGGGAAAAACATGTCAAGCCGACGCCCCCTGTAGAACCGGGATTGTTCCCGTAATAGGACCTGTTGCCGTTTGTGTCTTCAGCTATGAAATAGTACCAAAGCGGTTCATGGCTTTCGCCGGTATTTATAATGCATGAAAATCCGTTGACCGACGGATCGAATTCCATATGGATGAGTTTTTCGCCGGCACTGTTCCAAAGCCGGCAAATCATTTTGGATACGGCTTCGCTGTTTTCAACCGATATTTTGAGAACAACATCCGTACCGGGGGTGACGGCCCCGGTCGGGTTTCTGTAGGATATGTCCCTGGAGTCGTGATACAGCATTAAATCAGTCCCTTAAAGAAGCAAGATGCCATACCTTGTCATTGTAGGTCCTCACGGTCCTGTCGCTGGAGAAAAATCCGGACAATGCCGTGTTAATAACCGCCGACCTCCACCATGAATCGGGATTCTTCCTTTTCGCATCCACGTCGATCTGGGTCTTACTGTATGAATCAAAATCAGCAAGAACCATATACGGGTCTGCAGCGCCGTGGCATCCGAGCATGAGATTGCTTTTTATATCGTTGAAAATGAATCTGTCCCCGCCTGCGAGAGACCCGTCCGTCAGTCGGTTGATGGCTTCCATGAGAACGGGATTGTTGATGCACACATTTGTGGGCGCATAACCTTCTATCCGCTTTTTACTTACTTCCTCTACATTCATTCCGAAATTGAAGAAGTGCTCGTCGCCGACCCGCTCATGTATCTCGATGTTGGCCCCGTCCATGGTGCCTATCGTGAGGGCGCCGTTCATCATGAATTTCATATTGCCCGTCCCTGAAGCTTCATAACCCGCTGTAGAAAGCTGCTCGGAAAGATCCGTTGCGGGTATTAGGATTTCCGCCGAGGACACGTTGTAGTTTTCCAAAAAGATTATGTTGATAAGCTTCCTTGCGCGGGGGTTCGAATTCACCAGTACGGAGATTTCATTAATAAGCTTGATGATAAGTTTGGCCATGTCGTATCCGGGAGCCGCCTTCGCGGCAAAGATGAATGTCCTTGGAACCATGTCTGTCAACATCCCCTTGTCGATGGAATTATATAGATGGAGTATGTGCAGCGCGTTTAGCAGTTGCCTTTTGTACTCGTGAAGCCTTTTTGCCTGGACATCAACAATCGAATCCGTGTCGAATGAGGAATTTTGATGTTTTTCAAGGAATGTCAGAAGGCGCGTCTTGTTTTCGTTTTTCACTTTTGCGAAACGTTCCCTGAAAGCGGCGTCATCCGCAAAGGGGGTCAGGTCTTCGAGACGGTCCGGCTCCGACACCCATGTATCTCCTATTGCCTCGGTTATCAACTCTGCGAGACCGGGGTTGGAGTAATTGAGCCATCTTCGGTGGGTGACGCCGTTTGTAATACCGATGAATTTATCGGGATAGAGGGTGGCGAAATCTTTAAAAACCGAGTTTTTAAGGATTTCGGCATGAAGCTGCGAAACCCCGTTGACCGTGTGGCATGTGAGTGCGCAAAGATTGGCCATGCGAACCCTGTCTTCATGAATTATTGAAACCCTGTTTATCGCAGACCAGTCTCCGCCGCTGTTGTCCCATACCCGGGTGCAGAAACGTTCGTTTATCTCGCTTATTATTTTGTAAATACGGGGGAGCAGGTCCTGCATGATTTTTTTCGACCATGTCTCCATGGCTTCGCCGAGAATAGTGTGGTTTGTGTAAGTGAAGGTTTTTTTGCAAATGTCCCATGCCTCGTCCCATTCAAAACCGTGTTCATCCATAAGCAGTCTCATAAGCTCCGGGATGGCCAATGCGGGATGCGTGTCATTTATATGCAGGGCCGCATAGTCGGGAAGCTGACGCAGATCGTCGCCTTTGATCGAGAGGAACCTGTTAACAACATATTGAATCGAGGCGGAACACAGGAAGTACTGCTGTTTGAGTCTCAATATCCTGCCGCTTGTGTGATTATCGGCGGGGTAGAGCACCCTGCAAATGATATTGGCTTCATTTTCGCTTTTGAGGGATTTTTTATAATCGCCTCTGTTAAAAGCTGCATAATCGAATTCCCCGTAAGGCTCGGCGCTCCATAATTTAAGCAGTCCCGCGGTATTTGAGTTGTTGCCGCCGATGATAGGCACATCATAAGGGACTGCGAGTATTGAGTCGTATCCGGTGTGTTTTACAACAAGTTTCCCGCCTATCCATTCTTCAGATATTTGTCCCCCGAAACGGACTTCCACTTTGCGGTCCTCGCGCTTGATTTCCCATGGGAATTCCCTGGACAGCCATGTGTCGGGCAATTCTTTTTGAAAACCGTTTTCGATTTTTTGTTTAAAAAAACCGTTTTCATAACGTATGCCGCAGCCCACCACCGGAAGGTCGAGCGATGCGGCCGAGTCGAGAAAACATGCGGCAAGCCTTCCAAGTCCGCCGTTTCCCAGACCTGGTTCCGCCTCTTCGTCGATAATGTCTTTTATGTCGCATCCCAGTTCTTCAAGAGCCAGGCTGTATTCATCAAAAAGCCCGGTGTTTCTAAGTGCGTTGCTCAGTATCCTTCCCGGTAGGAATTCCATGGACATGTAAAACACGTTTTTACGGCTTATGTGTTCATTTACGGACTCCATGTAATATGGCATGAGCTGCGCCTTTAGAGCATAGGCCGTAGCGGTATATATTTTCTGCTTATCGGCTTTTTCAGGCGTTATGGCGAACCTGGATTCGAGTTCGTTAATTATTCTGCTTTTGGTTGAACCGTTTTTTATCATTTAATTATCTCCATATGGTTTCATTCAGCGTATTATATCACAACAGCCGGCACAAGGCGCAATTTGGCATTTCGAAGGGACGTCAAGCTTACAACTGATCATAAAGTCTTATGTATTTTTTTGCGGAAACTTTCCAGCTGAAATCCTGCTTCATTCCGTTTGCCTGCATCTTTTTCCATACGCCGGGCCTTTTTTTGTAAAAGTCAACGGCTGTCTGTATGGTGAAGAGCATGTCGTGGGCGTTGTAATTTGTAAAGGTGAAACCGTTGCCTTTCCCGGTTTCTTCATCATATGGGAAGACGGTATCCTTCAGTCCGCCTGTTTCCCTGGCGATGGGAAGGGTGCCGTACCGCAGGCATATGAGCTGGGCAAGGCCGCAGGGTTCGAAATGGGATGGCATCAGGAACATGTCGCTTCCCGCATATATCCTGCGTGCCATATTTTGGTCGAATGTTATAAATGCCGCCAGCTTGTTCCGATATAGTGAAGAAAAATGTCTGAACATGGAAGAGTAGATTTCATCCCCCGTTCCAAGTACGACCATTTTTATGTCTTCCTGCAAAATCTCGTCCAGGACCCTTTCCACGAGGTCGAGGCCTTTTTGTTTGACCAGTCTGCCGACCATCCCAAGAATCGGCGTTCCCGGGGAACCGGTGAATCCGCATTCCTTCATCAGGGCTTTTTTACATATCCTTTTGCCTTCCGGGTTTTCAGCGGAATAACCCGATTCAATCGCCGGGTCGTTTCGCGGATTGTAGGATTCCACATCGATGCCGTTCAATATTCCTTCGACATCCCTCTTTCTTTCAAGCAGTATTGAATCAAGACCTTCGCCCGCCCAGGGCGTCATTATTTCAGAAGCATATGTGGGGCTTACCGTTGTTATGCGGTCTGCGTAGGTCAAGGCCCCTTTCATGAAATTCAAGTCGCCCATGTGCCCGATACGTCCCGAATCGACATGTGATATGTCCAATCCGAACAAATCGAGTGCGGCGTTGCGGTTGAAGACCCCCTGATACTTAAGGTTGTGAATTGTAAACACCGTTTTTATGCCGTTCCAGGGATTTGAATATTCGAACCTTGTTTTTAAAAGGGGCGGGATCATGGCCGTCTGCCAGTCGTGGCAGTGGATTATGTCGGGAGCTGTTCCGATATGCGGCAGGGCTTCCAGCACCGCAGTGCAGAAAAAGGCGAACCTCTCCGCTTCATAACTCCCGTACCCGTAAAGATAGTCGGTGAAAAAGTAATCCCTGTTGTCCACAAAATAATATGTTATACCTTGGTGAACCAGCTTTTCGATACCGCAGTACTTGTTTCTCCAGCCCAGACGGAGATAGAAGTCGCAGACATGTTCGAGACCCTCAAGCAGATTTTCAGGGATTGCTGAGTATAAGGGCATGATAACTGAAACATTGACATCTTCGGATTCGGCCAGCGCCGCAGGCAACGAGCCGCCCACATCCGCAAGGCCGCCGCTTTTTATAAAGGGGACGCATTCGGAAACGGCGAACAATATCTCCTTTGTTTTTTTCTTTGCAGAACCCATTGATAACCCTTTCTCAGACCGTGGAGCCTTTTGTTATGACAACGGGATAGGATTCAGTCCCGGTCAACCGCCTGCCCCTAAGCACGGTGCAGTTCTTGTCCAGGATAACGTTTTCCAGCACGGCGTTGGCCTGAACCTGGCTTCCCTGCATGATGACGCAGTTTTTTATGACGGCCCCTTTGGAAACCTGGACTCCTCTGAAAAGCAGGCTGTTTTCAACCGAGCCTTCGACTATGCATCCGTCCGACAACAGGGAATTGGAAACTTTGGATGAGGCGCTGTATCTGGCCGGCACCTCGTCCCTTACTTTTGTGTATATCGGACCTTCCCCGTTTATGAGCGTTTCCCTTGTTTCGTTGTCTAAAAAAGCCAGATTGGTTTTGAAAAAACCCTCAAGCGTGTCAATTTTGTATGCAGGCTTATCAAAATAATAACCTTTTATCTTCAATCGCTGAAGACCTGACATCATTATGTCCCGCGTGAAATCCGAACCTCCACGCATTAGACAGTCGTCAACCAATTTAAGCATGGTGTTCTTGTTTATAAAGAAAGTGTCCATTGAAATCAAATCGGATTTCTTGTAGGAATTTGCAGGGAAAATGTCGGTAACCCCTCCGTCCCCGTCCACTGTGAGACGTATTTCATCTTTTGAAGAAACCTTCGAACCATCCGGGGACTTGTTGTACATGATTGTTACATCCGCTCCGGAAGTTATATGGGATTCATAGGCATCCTGATATGTGGTGTTGAAAATTGTTCTGCAGTTCGTGTGGAGTATGCAGGTCTCCTGGGAGCTTCTGGTAATATAGTCCCTGACACCGTTAATGGCTTCGGCACTTCCGCTACCCGTGGAATTGCCGCCGGAGTGACGCACCATTGGAGGAAGGATGAAAAGACCGTCCCTTTTTCTGCTGAGATCCCACTCGACTCCACCGAATATGTGATCCATCAGGGAA
>CAZWVS010000086.1:0-8310 GCA_964636935.1 uncultured Clostridiaceae bacterium | reverse complement strand
GATGGCAGGAATAGTTCGCGAATATCATTTTAATATTGTTTTCAGTGTCACGGGCGACAAGCAAATAGACTTCGTCATCCGTGGGTGCGTTGTGATTGGGTTCCATTACAAATCCTGATCCGGAATCCTTTCTCCTGTTCACATTCCATCTGCCGGAAGTCCTGGCAACATGCAGCGTTCCTTCATACATATTCAAAAAAGCCCTGTCAATACAGGTCTTTGCCCGTTCGAGATAGAAGGAATCAAGAGGGGAGGGTTCGTCTTTTTCGGAAGGGGAGGTGATTTTTGGACCCGCGTGGGTATGGGAATAATTTATTATCACATTCTCTGCGGGTATGCTGTATTTACTAAAAGAATAATCCATTATTCTTTGATTTAGATGGTAAAGATAATGGCACAGGTCGAAAGTGATGATCAGCAGATTGCCTTTATCGTTTTCCATATAGGCGGCCTTTACATACAGGTCGTCATGGATGCCGGCGAATTTCTCCTTTCTATGTGCATATCCCGACATTTTCACGGCTATAGGCGGAGTTATAAGCTCCCTTGCGTTTGCGAATTTCATTTTAATTACCCCCGGTCTGTAAATCTATATACATATTATCAAAAAAGAGGAAAATTTGAAACGCGATGTGTTTTTTTGTAATAAGTACTCAGTATGGGATTTTTGAAACAGATAATGGTTATCCGGCATTTTGTTGTCCGGCGGTTCAATATCGTTGTGATATAATGAAAAAAAGGAGGAATTCATGCTGGCTATAAAGTTGATTCTAGCAATAGCTTTGATTTATATTATTCTAAAGGGAACTAATGTCCTAAGCTATACGATAATTAAGAAATCCATTATCAAAAGCAGGAAATGGGACCTGAACATATGCTGCGGCGGTACCGACGGCGGCGGAATCAACTCCGACATTACCAAGTACACCGACCTGTCCAACTTCATACCCGTTCAGGATATATATGATCTTCCGTTTGAAGATAAACAATTCAAGCACGTGCTGACCTCGCATACCGTCGAACACATCGACGACCCGCAGGCTTTCATTGACGAACTTAACAGGGTGGGGGAGAACGTGACCGTTCTGATCCCCCCGCTTTGGGACATCACTGCAGCCTTAAACTTTCTCGAGCATAAATGGATCTTCCTCACTTTCAGGACAAAAGTCAGCAAGCTGCCCAGGCACATCCGGCTCCCGCTCTCGGACTGGTACCATAAAAAATACGGTCAGCGCATCAAGGCCTGACCCCCGAAACATCAACTGCATACCTGTCCCCATATTTTTCTCCGTTTTGCATACCTGTCCCTCCGTTTTACATGCCTGTCCCTCCGTTTTACATACCTGTCCCTCCGTTTTGCATACCTGTCCCCACGTTTTGCATACCTGTCCCCGTGTTTTCGCGTACCTGTCCCTTCGTTTTGCATACCTGTCCCCACGTTTTGCGTACCTGTCCCTCGAATATGTTGGAATTTACTTTTGCAATTTGCTTTTGCTAAAAAAACAGCCGGTTATATTGACAAATATTTGTTATAGACGATATAATAACTTGCAATTGGGTTGTAGGGGAGTAGTTCAATTGGCAGAGCAACGGTCTCCAAAACCGTAAGTTGCAGGTTCGAATCCTGTCTCCCCTGCCATTTTAAAGGGTTTCAAGCCGTTTCCCGAAATCGCAGACATCGAGTTTGCACATATTTAACACATCGGGAATTTGCTTAAGGCCCTTTTTTATTGGATTTTTGGCTTAAGTTGTTTATTGCCGCTAGATTCAAATGTGATAGAATAAGATAGTAGTGAAACAAAAAAAGAGGGATTAAAAGTGGAAGAAAAAAAAGAATTGTTCATATTGGATGAAACGAGACGGTTGATGTTTCCAGGCTCTCTTTTTCAAAAGGAAATAGATGTGATCAGGGATGTCGGCTTGTGGAATAAATTATCAAAGCCCGCAATAAAAAAAACGATGGACTGGGAGGCCTGGGGTCCGGGGGGCTTCATGAGCCTTAGAAGGGACGAAGCCGCGGGTGACTGGAAACTCTGGTATTCATGCCCGGGGACCGATAACGACATTAAAAAAAGCGTATGTGGAATGGCATATTCGATAGACGGGCTTAACTGGAACAAACACGGTGAACCTGTCGGTACATACGGACACGGGCTTGCCGGGTCGGTTGTTATCAAATCGGACAGCGAACTTGGTGAAAAAAGAATATTCATGATGAAAGCCGTAAATCACGACACAGGGCCTTGCGGCGCATTACTCGGGACATCATCGGACGGCATCAATTTTGAGCCGGTCTTTGAAACATGGGAAAAATCTGTTTTGGCAGGCCCCTGCGGCAATATAGACCTGTTGTGGGACGAGGGATTTTTCAGAGCGTATTTTCAACAATGGAGGGTCAATGGCATATCGGACAACAAGGATGAAATCGACTGCCTTTTTAAAGACATTGAAAAAGCATTTGTTGACAAGGCTGAGCAGAAATTCCATATATCCGGAGAAACCGCATGGCCTGAGGAGAAGCATGTTGATTTGAGCTTTGATGTTTCAGATATTGAAAATATAAAAAAAGACGGAAAGCTGGAGTATCCGGTTTGTAAGGATTTTTGCATGAAAAAGGCCATTTCATTGGCTGTCAGCAGGGATTTTTTGAATTGGGAGTACCGCGGTCCCGCCATAACAAACAAAGACAATGAAACAGGATTTGAATTGGTGGGCATGCCTGTTGTCAAATATGAGAACCAATATGTGGGCATGCCTCTCATGTACTACCGCGATACCGGCAGGGTGGCGACCGGATTTGCATATTCCGAAGACGGCGATTCGTTCAAACTGTTGACTGAAAAGCCGCTTATCGACACCGAAAATCACGGAAGCTGGGATAGCGGTGTCGCCGCCGGATTCGGTGACTTGCTGCAGGTTGACGACAGATTGAGCCTATACTTCGGTGCGGCCGTCGAGACGATGAAGGAAATGGAAAAGGGGACAGGCACTTTTTCAATAGGAAGGGCATGGAACAGGCTGGACGGATTTTGCGCGTTGAAAAGGGGAACCGTGATCACAAGACCGCTGGTAATGAAAAACGGGATACTCCACATAAATGCGGAAGGGATCATAAAAATAAAAATCGACGACCTTGACGGTTATACGATAACCGATTTCGAGTGGGGCGGAAACAGAATGGATCTGGCAATATGCCATCCGCAGCTTCATGCCAATCGGCCGTATCTTATTGAGTTCACGGTAAAAGAAGGCGCCCTGTATTCATTCTGGAGCGGTGAAAGCTGTATCTCTTCATGAAATGACATGGATGAAACATTAAATCTTATGATTTGAGTTGTTTAATTAAAGCAATTAAATTATAATCATTTATAACAAACTAAAAGCGGAGGAAACCATGGCAATAAAACCAATCAGAAAACCCTGGAAGGGGACGATGACCGGCAGGGAAAGATTCAAACAGCAAATGCATTATGGGAATTTCGACAGGACCTTCAACATGGAGTTTGGTTACTGGACGGATAATTTCACAAAATGGGACATATTTGTTAAGAACAATGTTAAAAGCCATGAAGACGGGCACAGGCTGTTCAATTTGGACAAAATAGAGGTTCTCGCCGGCAATGTCTTCATGAGTCCGGGATTCGAAGAGAAAATCGTTGAAGAGACAGAAAACACAATAACCATAATAGATGCCCAGGGGTTATATGCGGAGATGCCAAAAGACAGGCATGAAACCATACCGCATTATACAAAATCATCCATAGAGACCCCCGAAGATTGGAAAAAGGTTAAAGAAGAGAAATTCAGAAGGGACGACCCTGCAAGGGTTGTCGATATAGAAAAGATAAAAAAAGAACATCCCAACGACAGGGACTACCCCCTTGGCGTACATACGGGCTCCATGATAGGTAAAATAAGGGATGTATTGACGTTCCAGGGACTTGCATATGCGTGTTTTGATTATCCGGACATGGTCGAAGACATGGTAGAAACCGCATGTGTCATGGTCGAAGATTTCCTCGACCAGGTTCTCCCCCACATAGAATTCGACTATGCCTGCGGCTGGGAGGACATCTGCTTCAACAAAGGCCCCATAGTTACGGTGGATTTCTTTAAAAACGTCGTTATGCCCAGATACAAGAGAATCAACAAAAAACTGAAAGCCCACGGAATCGACATATGGTACACGGATTGTGACGGAGATGTAAGGCCGATACTTCCGTATTTTCTTGAAGGCGGCATTAACTGCATGTTCCCGTACGAAGTAAATTCGTGCTGCCACCCGGCGGAGCTTTTTGCCGAATACGGCAAGGAGCTTAGGCTAATGGGCGGATTTGACAAAATGCAGATGATAGCGGGCAAGGAAGAAATAGCCGCATATATGAAAACCCTCGAACCTCTTGTTGAAAGAGGCGGATATATACCTTTCTGCGACCATCGGGTGCCGCCCGATGTCTCAGAGGAAAATTATCTCTATTATCTCGACCTCAAGGAAAAAACTTTTGGCATGAAATAGGGACAGACTGCGAAAGGATATCTATGTTTTCGTTCAAGCCCGGCTTTGAAGAAACAATGAAGCGTTTCGAAGCTTTTCTAGAATGCGAGATATATGACAGGCCGCCGGTGAACATGACTTTACCGGTGGCGAAGCCCAGGCACATGGCTGAAAAATCATACGCTTCATATGAAGAGAAATGGTTGGACCTGGAATACAGGACCGAAGAACAGCTTAACAGGCTTGAAAACACGATCTTCCTTGGAGACGCCCTTCCGATAGCCTGGCCCAACATGGGTCCGGAAATTTTCAGCGCATGGTGCGGATGCGGGTATCACTTCGGCGAAAGCACAACTTGGAGCGAACCATGCATATCGGACTGGGAAAAAGATTTTAAAAAAGCCCGCCTTGACAGGGATCACCCCTTATTGAAAAAAACCATCGAGTATACCAAGCTTCTGATTGAAACTTCCCAAGACAGGTTCATCGTCGGATTTACAGACTTCCACCCCGGAGGTGACCATCTAGCGGCGCTGAGAGACCCCCAGCAGCTTTGCATCGATATGATTGAAAATGTCCCTTTTGTCAAAAGAAAACTGGCGGAATCGTATGAGGAATATTTCGAAGTGTACGACATGTTCCATGAAATGCTCGATGATGCCGGAATGCCTGGCACAACATGGCTCCCCTTGGCATATTACGGTAAACTTTATGTTCCAAGCAACGATTTCTCGTGCATGATTTCAAAAAGGGATTTCGATGAAATATTCCTTCCCGGCCTGGAAATGGAATGCAGGTTTTTCGACAGGTCGATTTATCATCTGGACGGCCCCGGGGCGCTGCATCATCTGGATTCGATACTTGAAATAGAAAACCTGAACGCAATACAATGGGTGTGCGGCTCGGGAAACGAGGGGTTTGAAAAATGGCTGCCCGTGTATCAAAAAATTCAAAGCGGTAATAAGGCGATGCAGATTTTTCTCGATATCGAGGACCTTGACATCCTATTTGAAGGGCTTGAGCCTGAAGGGGTATGGATAGGCGGCATAAGCGGGGTTGATTCTGTGGAAACAGCTGAATATGTGTTGAAAAGGGTGGGGCTATGGAAGTGAACGAATTAAAAACTATAAAAGCTAATTTCCAGGTCGTAGTGGTGGGCGGAGGCCTTTCCGGACTATGCGCTGCAATTGCATCGGCCCGTCACGGAGCCAAAACGGCGCTTATCCAGGAAAGGCCCGTGCTCGGCGGCAACGCTTCCGGCGAAATCAGGATGCACATATGCGGTGCAAGCGCATCCGGAAGATATGACAATGCCAGGGAAACCGGGATAATAGAAGAGATACTTCTTGAAAACAGAAAACGCAATTATCATGACGAGTTTCCTCTTTTTGACATTGTAATGTGGGAAAAGGCCAGGTTCCAGAAGAATTTGACCTTGTATCTGAACACCCATATGAGAAAAGTGGAAACCGAAAAAGAACGAATATCAAGAGTCATATGCAGCAGGCTGGGTTCTGAAACGGAACTGATTGTTGAAGGTGAATATTTCATAGACGCAACGGGCGACGGGACACTGGGTGCCTTTGCCGGTGCGCAATATATGAGGGGCAGCGAATCCCGGGATGTTTTCGAAGAACCCCATGCCCCTGAAAAAGCGGATGGCTACACCATGGGCAACACAATCCTTTTCAGCGCTATGGACAGGGGAAGGAAAGTAGGGTTCGAAAAACCTGAATGGGCATACGATGTCCCCGAAGAAATGTTGAAAAACAGGGATCATTCGCAGATAAGCTACGGATACTGGTGGATTGAGCTCGGAGGCATGGATTCCGACATAATCAAAGACTATGAGCAAATCAAAGACGAGCTTTTAAAATGGGCCTTCGGCATATGGGACCACATTAAAAACAAAGGCGACCACAAGGCGGACAACTATGAACTGACATGGGTGGGGATGCTGCCCGGAAAACGTGAAAGCAGAAGGCTGACCGGGGACTATGTCCTCAGGGAGCAGGACCTGGCTTCCGGCAGGGTGTTCGATGACGCGGTGGCTTACGGCGGATGGCCCATGGACATGCATGTGCCGGGAGGGTTGAAAAACCATGAAAAGCAGCCGAGTATGTTCATTTTTCCTGAAAAATACTATACGATACCCTATAGATGCCTTTATTCAAAAAACATCGGCAATCTTTTTCTAGCGGGAAGGGCCATCAGCGTTTCAAAACTTGCCTTCGGATCGACCAGGGTCATGGGAACCACCTCCGTTGCGGGGCAGGCTGCGGGAGCGGCTGCCGCCATGGCGGTGGAATACGGGATATCCCCGAGGGATATGAACCTTAAAATAAACGAGCTGCAGAAGAAGCTCATGGCCGACGATTGCTTCATACCCGGTTATAGATATATGGACGAGCGGGATTTGGCTGCGAAGGCGGAAATTAACTGTTCTTCTGAAAAGCATTCGTGTAAAAATGTCGTAAACGGACACACAAGAAATATCGAAGATACTGTAAACTACTGGGAGTCGGAAAATCTGACGGAAGAACAGTTCATCAGATTCGATTTGGATGAGTCTCGAAAGATTTCCAAAGTGAAGCTTTTATTCGACAGCAACCTTTCAAGGGAGATTCGTATTTCAATGGCATATAACGCCAATAAAAATCAGCTTCGAGGAGTGCCGAGGGAAATAGTCAAGGATTATGATGTCGAGTTGCTGCTGGCAGGGGAGCGGGTTGCCATAAAAAAAGTCGAAAACAACCATCTCAGAAAAAATGAAATATCATTTGACGGGGTAGGGGCCGATTCGGTCAAGGTGACCGTCCATTCCACCAACGGCTGGCCCACGGCCAGGATATTCGATGTTAAAATATTCTAAAGACGGAAAATCCGGATTCAAGATTCAAAATGCTCCACAGCCTTAACAAAATCATCCGGAAGGGGAGCTTCTATGATGGTTTCCTTTCCTGTATACGGATGAATGAATTTGGTTTTAACACAGTGAAGTGCGTGCCTATTGATAATGGCTCCGGTACCGGAGTCGTCCCCGTATATCCCGTCGCCTACAAGCGGGAAGCCGCCTGCGCTGGAATGAAGCCTTATTTGATGGGTTCTGCCTGTCAACAGTTTGAATTCCACAAGCGATGCATTTTCAAAAGCCCTGACAACCTTATATTCGGTAAGGGATGGCTTTCCGTCACCGGAGGTTATACGGGCGATTATGGAGTCTTCGGACCTCTTTATCGGTAAATCTATCAAACCCGACGGCCTTTCCGGAACTCCGTGAACTAGTCCGAGATATATCTTTTCGGACTTTTCATCCGACAATGCCTTCACCATTGTTGTCATGACATGGGCGTTTTTTGCGAAAATGGTTATACCGGAAGTGTTGCGGTCGAGCCTTCCGACAGGTCTTGCCGTCATATCGACACCCGATTTTAAAAAGTGATAACGGATTCCGTTGGCCAGCGTGTCCGTCTGATATTTGCCGGCCGGATGGACCGCTGTTCCGGCGGGTTTGTTGATAATTATCATATATTCGTCTTCATATATTATATCAAGCGGCACGAAGACGGGTTCGATCCGAGCGTTGTTGCGGTGTTCCATTATCTCTATGGCGACAAGGTCACCTTCTTTCACCCGTTCGTTGCTTTTGGTCTTTTCACCGTTTAAAAAAATGGTGTCGTTGCTTTTTAGCCTCTTGACCATGGTTCCGGAACAGTCAAGTCTCTTTTTCAATATGGTGAGTATTTTCTCGCCCCGGTCTTCGGCGGTGACTTTGTGTTTCAATATCATGTGTAAATTATATTACCCCGCGTTAT
>CAZWVS010000085.1:0-8329 GCA_964636935.1 uncultured Clostridiaceae bacterium | reverse complement strand
GTGTGAGCATACCGGCTTTGTCGGCGGCGCTTTCATATTACGACGGATACAGGACCGAGAGGCTTCCCGCTAACCTCCTGCAGGCGCAAAGGGACTACTTCGGGGCGCACACATATGAAAGGGTAGATGACGAGAGGGGAAATTTCCATCATACGAACTGGACCGGCGAAGGCGGAGAGACATCCGCATCGACCTATGATGTGTAGAAAGGGATTGAAATGAACGTACCATTTAAAATAGATTTAAAGGGAAAGGTCTGTGTTGTCACAGGCGGCGGCGGGGTTCTGTGCAGTGCCTTTGCCAAGGCCCTTGCCGAAAATGGCGCGAAAGTGGCCGTTTTGGATCTCAGGATTGAAGCAGCTGAAAAAGTCGCCGGGGAAATAAATGAAGCCGGCGGTACGGCTTTGGGGGTTGAGGCCAACGTCCTAAAGCCGGAGAGCCTTAAAGAGGCAAGGAAGATTGTCAACGAAAAACTTGGCTCCTGTGACATACTTATAAACGGGGCCGGCGGCAATCATCCCCGCGGAACGACATCCAACGAGATCCTTAAACCGGAAGATCTGGACAAGGAAGGGGTCACCACCTTTTTCGACCTGGACCCGGAAGGCATCAGATTCGTGTTCGACTTGAATTTCATCGGAACGCTTCTTCCCTCCCAGATTTTTTCAAAGGACATGATAGGAAAGGAAGGATGCGTGATTGTAAACATATCAAGCATGAACGCGTTCACCCCCCTGACGAAGATTCCGGCCTACAGCGGCGCAAAGGCCGCGGTGTCGAATTTCACACAGTGGCTTGCTGTGCATATGTCGGGTGTTGGAATAAGGGTCAACGCCATAGCCCCCGGTTTCTTCCTGACGGACCAAAACCGGTCGCTTCTTGTTAATGATGACGGTTCGCATACGGAAAGGTCCAAAAAGATCCTGGGACAGACACCCATGGGAAGATACGGAAAACCTGAAGAGCTGATAGGCACACTGCTCTGGCTGGTGGATGAAGGCGCTTCCGGATTTGTAAACGGGACGGTGATACCCGTAGATGGCGGGTTTGCCGCATATTCGGGGGTGTGACATGGATGATTTGATAAGAATGAACGGGGACGGCAGGCCCCTGTCCGATGAACAGCTGCGTGCCGTTGTAAATGAAAGCATAGGCGGTGCAAAACCGGAAAAGGTGCTTATAATACCTCCCGATTTCACCCGGTTCCATTCAATGGCCGGGAAAATCACACGCATGTATTACGATCTTTTCACCCCCGGTTGCGAAGTGGACATTATGCCGGCGCTGGGAACCCACGATCAAATGACACGGGAGGAATGCCTGGAGATGTTCGGCGACATACCCTATGAGAAATTCGTCGTCCACGGCTGGAAGAACGACGTCGTGCAAATAGGCGAGGTGCCCGGGGAATTCGTAGAACAGGTTTCAGAGGGGCTTGTCGAAGAAGGGATTCCCGTCGAGGTGAACAAGAGGCTTCTCGACCAAAGCTACAATCTGATCATATCCGTAGGACAGGTCGTTCCCCACGAAGTCGTGGGAATGGCCAACTACAGCAAAAACATATTCGTCGGATGCGGCGGCAAAGGGATGATCAACAGTTCCCATATGCTTGGCGCCGTATACGGCATGGAGAGGATAATGGGCAGGGATTACAGCCCTGTAAGAAAAGTATATGACTACGCGGAAAAGAATTTCATAGGCGAACTCCCCATAATGTATTTTTTAACTGTGACAACGGCGAGAAAGGACGATGTGGATGTCCACGGTGTTTTTGTCGGCAGAAACAGGAAAATTTTCGAAGAAGCGGTGTCATTAAGTCAAAAGGTCAATTTGAATTATCTTGACGAAGCCCCCGAAAAAATGGTGGTGCATCTCGATAAAAAGGAATTCAAGAGCACATGGCTCGGCAACAAGGCCGTATACAGGACCAGGATGGCGATAGCCGACGGCGGAGAGCTCATAATAATGGCTCCAGGGGTCCGAAAGTTCGGTGAAGACGGATTTATAGACGGTTTGATAAGAAAATACGGGTATGTGGGCAGGATTAAAATCCTGGAATTGTCCAAAAAGGAAAGCGACCTTAAGGAGAATCTGGCAGCCGCGGCGCACCTGATACACGGCTCATCCGACGGAAGATTCTCAATAACATACGCAGTCGAAGGGTTGACCCGTGAAGAAGTGGAAGCCGTGGGCTACAATTATGCGTGGTATGGGGATGTTTCAAAAAAATACAACCCGGAAAAACTTGAGGACGGATGGAACACGATCGACGGTGAAAAAATTTACTATATAAGCAATCCCGCACTTGGTCTGTGGGCGGAAAGGAAAAGATTCGAATGACACCGAAAGAAATAGTTAAACGCACCATCGAATTCGATTATCCGGAAAGGCTGGCCATGGATTTCAGGCCGCCGCACACCTGTGATTTCGCATATGCGGGAATGGCGGCCAGCGTCGACAAAAGACCGCGTTCCGGCATCGACGAATGGGGGGCCGTGTGGGAGAACATAGGCGTTTGCAATCTGGGCGAGGTTAAAAAATTTCCGCTTGAAGACTGGGACGATTTCAATAAATTGAACATACCGGACCCTAGTGAGGAATGGCGTTGGGAGGGTACCGCCGAGGATGTAAAAAGGGCGGGGGACAAATATGTGACAACGGGTGGTATATCGATTTACGAGAGGGTTCATTTCATAAGAGGGCTTGAAAACACATGGATAGACCTGAGGGAGAACAGGGACAAGCTGGAGATGCTTGTCGACAAGCTCACCGACATGAGTGTTTACATAGTTAAACGGTATGCCGGGTATGGTGCCGACGCATATATGTTCGCAGACGATTGGGGGCTTCAGAACTCGCTTATGATATCGCCCGCCGACTGGCGTGAAATCTGGAAACCCAGATATGCCAGGGTTTTCAAGGCCTGCAGGGATAACGGGATGCATTCAATAATGCACAGCTGCGGATACATAACGGACATACTCGACGACCTTATCGAAATAGGACTGGATGTGATCCAGATGGACCAACAGGAGAATATGGGTCTAAAAGAGCTGGGAAGGCGGTTCGGAGGAAGAATAACATTTTATTGCCCCGTCGACATCCAACAGACCATGGTCCGGGGTTCAATGGAGCAGATCCGGCGGTATTGCCACGACATGTTTGAAAACCTGGGAAGCGTCAAAGGCGGGTTCATCCCCAAATTCTATCCCGACCCGATGGGGGCGGGCCATTCGGAAGAAGCCCTTGAGACCATGTTTGACGAATTTGAGAAAATAAGCCGGACGCATTTTACGTAAAACATATAGAAGGACCATGCCGGTGCCATAACCCAAAAGGACGCTTGCGAAAGCGGAAACCGGACAAACACGTACTATATTACAACAACGGCTTTGTGCGTTTTACCGTCATCCACAAGCGGTATGTAATTTGTCTTGCATGTCGTTTCATCCAGTACAATTATCTTTCCTTTGATGGTATCGCTGATTTTCTTTTCTATGGATATGTGGTATTCGCTTTTCCCGTATCTATAGACAAATGAGTATTTATACCATGAGGGGGGTATCACAGGATTTACATATAGTCTGTTTCCGCGTTTGTTGAAGCCAAGCAGGTTCTGTATGCCGACCCTGTACATCCATGACGCCGAACCCGTGTACCAGCTCCAGCCGCCGCGTCCCTTCTGCATTTTGTTGTAGTATATGTCGGCAGCCATGATATAAGGTTCAAGCCTGTATTTGCTGACCCAGGTTTCATCTGCGGTGTGGTTTATCGGATTGATGTAGTCGTAGAGCATATGTGCTTCCTTGTTCATGCCGAGCTTCGCCGCGGCAGCGACCGCCCATATGGCCCCGTGGGTATATTGGCCGCCGTTTTCACGTATGCCTCTTAGATATCCTTGTATGTAACCCGGATTCGGCCGGCTTCGGTAGAAAGGCGGATATAGCAACATCACCATCCTCTCATTGTAATCCACAAGGTATTTCATCAATTCCGTCATGGCGGTATGTGCTTTGGAGTGTTCGGCTGCGCCGCTTATGACAGACCATGATTGGGATATGGCGTCTATGCGGCATTCCCGGTTGTTCCTCGAACCAAGGGGTGTGCCGTCATCGAAAAATGCCCGCAGGAACCATTGTCCGTCCCAGCAATGCCTGTCGATGCTTTGCCGCAGTGAAACAAGGTGTTCCCGGAGACGGGTCGTGAATTCCCCGTCATTGCGGTTTTCCGCGATTTCAATGAACCTTGAAATGACATCATATAGGAAAAATGCCAGCCATACGCTTTCTCCGCTGCCGCCGGTTCCGACCATGTTCATTCCATCGTTCCAATCCCCGGATCCTATCAGGGGAAGACCGTGTTCGCCTGTATCCATGCTCCTTTCAATGGTTTTCTTGGCATGGTCGTAAATTGAGTCGCTTTTTTCCGATTTTTCCGGTTTGCCGAATTTCTCATGTTCACCTTCCCCAAGGGGTGGCATTTCGATATAATATGCCGTTTCATCCAATATATTGAAATCATCCGTAGCCCTGATGTACTCCGACAGGGCATATGGAAGCCAAAGAAGGTCGTCCGATATCATGGTTCTGACACCTATGCCCGTATCTTCATGCCACCAATGCTGGACATCGCCTTCCGGGAACTGCCTTTTTGATGCCTTGATTATCATATCCCTTGTGATTGAAGGATTTGTGAAAATGAAAGCAAGTGAATCCTGCAGCTGGTCCCTGAAACCGTAAGCGCCTCCGGACTGATAGAAGGAACTTCTTGCATAAAGCCTGCATGCCAGGGTCTGATATTGCAGCCAGCCGTTTAGAAGGTGGTTCATTTTTTTATCCGGGGTTTTCACCTGAAGGGAGCCGAGTTCGGTATTCCAGAAATCCACTGTTTTTCCAAGCTCTTCAATGGCTTGGGCGGCGTTGCCGTATTCATTGATTGTACTTTCAATGCGGGATTCATCCTTTTCCTGTCCGAAAATGAAGCAGAATGTCTTGCTTTCACCCGGTTCAAGGGTGAGGCCGGCGTGGATGACGGCGCATGGGTTTGAAACATTGCCGGTTTTACCGCTAAGGCCGCCTTCTTTTATTGCAACCGGCACAGCCCCCCGGCAGCTTAAAAATCCAAAATCATTCTTTTCACATGTATAGGACGTTACGGGCAACTCCGAATACATATATGCCGTATACCCTTTGTAATTCTGCGAGTAGATGTTCTTTGCGGTTATCACTTTCAGATTTTGGTCATATCCGGTTACCATATACGGCATTTCCCTTTCCCGGTCAAGGCCCAGTACGAGATCGGCGTAATAGAATGCAGACAACTTCCTGGTATCGGCTGAATTGTTCTGAAGACGCACAAGGGTATACTTAAGGGAAGCCTTCCTTGGGACAAACACGCTTACCTGCTGGTATATCCCGAATGATTCATGTTGGTATTTGGTATAGCCGAAGCCGTGAATTATCCTATAGGGGCCCTTTTGTCTTAGGGGCTGTGTTGTCGGACAGAAGACAGTCCCGTCGGCATCGTCTCTGAAATAAATGGTTTCAGGGAGCTTGTTCAGCAGGGGGTCGTTGCTCCACCGGGTAAGTTTGTTTTCTCTGCTGTTGACATGATATGTGTATCCCGGTCCCGCTTCCGTGCATATGCACCCGAAGTTTTCATTGGCGATTATGTTCGACCACGGGGCGGGCGTCATGTTCCAATCATTCAATTCTATGACATACTCGCGTCCGTCGGGCGTGAAACCGCCTAGGCCGTTGAACATTTCCAACTCCATATCAGGCAGGGGCTTTGCTGCAATATCGTTTTCCGGGAGTGAAGGAGGGGCGGCGGGCAATTCCTGTTTTTCATAAAGCCCTCCGCTTATCCTGTCGCCGAGTATGCGGTCCTGTCCGGTCAGGGTCACCCTTGCGGCAATGTCCAACAGAAGGTTTTCCTCTTTAGTGATTTCGGATTTCTTGATGACAAAAACACCCGGGGAGTCCCCGTCCGTTTCAAAAATCCTTACAGAGCCCGCCATCTCATTAAGTGAATCCGAAAATTCAGAAAAATATCCTTCATCCTTCTCGTTCAATATGACCAAGTCCAGTTTAACCTGGTTTCGTTTCAAATATTCATAAGCTGTAATTACATCCCTGACCGAATCAAGGGCCTCCATGCTTTTCACCTTAAGCAGAATAATCGGGTTGTCGCCGGAAATGCCGAACTTCCACAGGTCCCTTTGATCGAGCCGGTTTTTGAGCTTTTCCGATACGGGAGCGGTATTGTTGCACCCCAAATACAAAATGACCGATAAAAGGTCCAGTATCCTGTTTGTCTTTTCATAGTTGAGCTTGAAATACTGCATTTCGACCTTGCTGTCGAACAATGCATTTTTAAAAACATCCCATACCGCATATTTGTTTCTCATTGCCCCTAGCATATCTATCAAATCGGGCTTTTGTTCCGCGACGGCGTTTATTATCGAAACGGATGTGCTTTGGAAAGGCTTAAGGCTGAGCTTGCATTTAAGGCTTATGCACGGGTCCACTACTTCACCCGTGCCTCTGAAAACCATGAAGGTCCTGTCGATAAATTCAGGGTTTCTCAGTGTCCTGCCCCTTCCTATGAACCTGTCCCTTTCCGTCTCATATTCAAACATCCGGGATGGATCAGATTCCACAAGACAGGTGGAGCCAAAGTAAATGCTGTCATCATCAAGCGACCTGGGGCGTTTGGTTGCGATTACCGAACGGGACGAATTATTGAATTCCGTTTCCACGAAAAGCTTATGGAAAGCAGGGTGTTGGTCATATGCGGCCTTGTCTTCCAGGCATAGCTCCATGAAGCTTATCACTTCCAGTTCCGCTGTATATTCAGGTCTTAGGCTTGTCAGCGTGATTCTCCTTATCTCGACGTCGTGTTGGGGTGACACCGTGATTTCCAATTGGCAGTCGATCATGTCTTCAACCCTCTTGAACTCCACTTTGTCGGCGGAGAATACGACTTGGTAAGTCGTCGGTTCGCTGTGAACCGGACTGTTTGTGATGCTAAAATACCTGCCGGTCTGTGTATCCTTTACGTATATGAAACACCCTTTGATATCATTGCTGGGATCGCTGTTCCATGGATTTATGTTCTTATCCCGGAATTTGAGGTAACCGGTCCCGTTCGAGGTTATTACCGTCTGCAATCTGTCGTTGCTTATGACATGGACAAGGGGTGTTTTGTGATCGGTTCCTTCGACAACCCTGGGCACAGACGTCGAGAGATCCTCTAACTCGGGCTCCTTCATGTATGGCTTTCTCTGTATGTCCTTTACAACAATTCCAAGCTGCCGCCTTTCCTCCAACAATATTTCAACGGATTTTACCATGGGTTCCCGATGGAAGCGTCGCACATGGATATTGTTTTTGAGCATATTGTCCAAAGCCGCAAGGCTCATACCTTTGTGATGGCACATATAGGTTTTTATGATTTTCGGTTTCTTGTATCCCTTTCCGGCCGGCGACATGAAATCAATTGCTTCAAAGAACCCATATTTGCCGAATGCGCCGTTTTCCTTCAATCTTCCGAGGTTTTCAACCAAAGCCACGGGATTTTTCCATCCGGCAATCATTGATGAATATGGGGAAATGACAAGAAATTTCGACAGGTCGGATCTGATTCCAAGGGAGGGGATACCAAAAGCCCTGTATTGATAATTTAAATTGCGGTCGAATCTGTAATATGCCGACTCCGACACACCCCAGGGTATGCCATGGGAAGAACCGAATTTCATCTGTATCCTGAGAACTTTTGAAAGGGTCCTGTCAAAAACGGTCCTTCGAATCGATTTCATGACCAAATGGGGCATAAAATATTCAAACATGGTTCCTCCCCACGAAAGAAACACGGGATATCCGCCGAAAAGGGCAAGGGGCCTGCCCAGGTGGTACCAATGCTTCTGAGGGATTTCCCCCTTTGCAATGGCAAGGTATCCCGTAAGTCTGGATTCGGAAGCTATGAAGTTATAATATGAATCGTCATATTTATTCAAATGGGTGTTGTAGCCGATATGAAAAAGATGCCTTTTTCTGTCATAAAGTCGCCCAAAATCGGTTTTATATATGAAATCTTGAATCCATTCCACAAAATCCATTATGGAACCCCTGTAGTTGATGGCGGCCATCACCTCTTCATCCGCCAATTCATTGATTGATTTTTCATACAGGGGAAAGTCCTGCAGGTCGCTTATGAAACCAAGCAGATTGTCAATGGCGGGCTCTTTGAAATCATCCTTGATCCAGGGGCCCGGTGGATTCTCAAGATGAAATATCAGATGCTCCAAAGTTTTTTCCAGCTCGGGTTC
>CAZWVS010000084.1:0-8338 GCA_964636935.1 uncultured Clostridiaceae bacterium | reverse complement strand
CCTTTATCGTCCATCCGGCCGGTTACCTTATCGGGTTGTCAAGCACTTTGTCAAAAAGCATATTCGACACTGAAACCGCCTGTTCCCTAGTTGCCGCGGGTCCGGCTATCATTAGACTTCCGTCAAACACATATGTGGCCGTATCGCCACCTTCAAGAAAGCTTATGGCAATTTTTTCGCCTGTTTTATTCATTGCTATGTGACCTTCCGGGATAAATGAATAGTCTCCGGTACCGTTGCTGTCATCCAGATAAACCATCATGCCCAGGCCTTTCCCGTTGAATTTGATCTGAATCGTCTGATCCTTGAAATCATCCCTTAAAGGCATTTCATCTATAAGTATCTTGCCCAGAAACTTCTTGCCTCCGAACAACCTGTTGTTCATATATCCTTCCACTTCCACATTCACAGTTTCCATATAGCCGGGTTCCCCCGCCCTGAACATTACTGCTTCATATTCGGAATAGACTTCCTTTGGCCAAATGTGTATGGGAAGGAAAATCGCTGTTGCCGATGCCGCTATCATTATCAAAAGCACTATGTATTTTTTCAATTTTTTCATCAAAGCCGTTCCCTTTCATTTGATGCATAGGTCATTATAACATATCGGACTCTTTTGATGTTGCAAATTTATCAACATGTCGCTTCGACCTTTTGATTCAGGAATCATTGGATGATTGGCAGTTTTATCTCAAGCATTTGCATGCATAAGCAGCACGGAAACAGTGTTGAAAACCCGGTTATACCATTTGTTTTTTTAGTAGTATAATAATGATATGAAATGCAAGAAATAGAATAATGTCTTCACTTACACCGGTATGACGGGAAAAGTATTTAACAAGACATGTTTTGGCTTTGAAAATTTAAGGAGATTTCGATGTTATCCCATTTATATTTTCCCCGGGACGGTTCATTTTCCGAATATGTTCACGATATCCTCGCGGAGGATGTCATAGCCGTGGACAGCGAAACCACGGGTCTGGACCCCCATGTCGAAAAAATCAGGCTTGTCCAGATTGCCGTTTTCAACAGGCCCGTCTATGTTCTTGACCTATTTCACTGCTCGGATGAAGATATGGCCGGTTTAAAAATTATACTGGCATCCCCTTCGCAAAAAGTGTTTCAAAACGCAAAATTCGACCTGTCATTTTTCGAAGTTGCGGGTTTCGATGTAGGCGGGGATATTTTCGACACAATGCTGGCGGCTATGCTTTTAAAGACACCTGAAGGCCCCCACAGGCTCGGACTGGGATACATAACCGAATATTTTCTGGGGGAAAAGCTCTCAAAGGAATATCAGACAAGCGATTTCAGGGCGGAACTGTCAAAGGAACAAATAGAATATGCGGCGCGGGACGCATATATACTGCTACGCCTTAGAAGTGTCATGATTCCCGCTCTCGATAAAAACAAACTTACAACAGCGGCTGATATTGAATTTTCATGTACCAGGGCGGTGTCTGAAATAGAGACAACGGGGATTCTGCTCGATCTTGAAAAATGGGAAGCCCTCACTGAAGACATCAGGGGAAAATATTCAAAAGCTGAAAAGAAATTGTTTGATTATTCAGGCGGACCCGTGATCCAGCCGGATTTTTTCGGCAGCGAAACACAAGTGGGGTTGAATCTGAACAGCAACAAACATATTCTGGAACTGCTTAGGGAAAACGGGATAGATGTCGGCGACACATCCAGGCAGGCCCTTGCCCCTTACAAGACGGAACCTATTGTCAAGGACCTGCATGAATATCGGAAATTTTCAAAAATGTTGAGCAGCTTCCTGGACCCCATGCCCACTTATATAAATCCCGTGACGGGAAGGATACATGCAAGCTATAACCAAATAGGGGCTTTTAGCGGACGTATGAGCTGTTATGGCCCCAACATGCAGCAAATTCCCAGAAGCAGCGAATTCCGCGCATGTTTCATCCCGGCAAAAGCTAATCAGATGGTCATCGCGGATTATTCGCAGATTGAATTGAGGGTGGCCGCACAAATATCAGGCGATGAACGCATGATTGAAGCATACAGGGACAACGGCGACCTGCACAAACTCACCGCTTCCCTAATAACGGGCATTCCGGTTGAAAAAATAACAAAATCCCAACGCCAGGCCGCAAAAGCCGTGAACTTCGGGCTCATATACGCAATGGGCTCCAGAGGGCTTATGGCTTACTCCCGCGACACATACAATGTCGAGATGAGTTTTGAAGAAGCCGAAGACTTCCGGGCAAGGTTTTTTGACGCATACAGCGGCATAAAAAAATGGCATGAAGAGATACGCAAAAATCCCCCCTCCATTTCAAGAAGCCTCGGCGGCCGCATATATTATCACAACGACGATACGGGGGTTGCAGCCCTATACAACATACCTGTACAGGGAAGCGCAGCCGACATCATCAAAAAAGCCCTCGGAATGCTTGTATTCAGCCTTAAGGGCACGGGTGCCAGAATAATTGCAGCGGTTCATGACGAAATCATACTGGAGTCGCCCGTTGACAACGCCCTGCGCGCCGCAGGCATATTGAGGGAGACAATGGTTGAGGCAGGCAGGGAATTCCTCCCCGATGTCCCCCTTTCAGCAGATGCCCATGTTGCGTCAAGCTGGGCGGAAAAATAGAGTTTGAATATATGAAACAGTTTGTTGTTATGCATCGAAACAGCTGTTATCTCTACCTTTATCAGGGCTTGCTGAATATTTTAAATCCCGTGTTATTTTGCAGTCCCTATGTTATTTCGATTCTTCCGAGGTTCGTCCTGGCGGTTATGTTTATCTTGCTTGCTGCCTCTTCATATCCTTTTGTCATGCCTGCATATTCCATATCCTTATTGATTGAACACGGGAAATCGACCACTACCTTGCCGGACCTTCCCGCATGCGCATTGAACATCGCCCCCACATCATCGGGCAGCTTGATCCTCACATTCCCATTTGATGTTTTTAAATTCATTATGCCCTTATCGCCCAGGGTATTGAAGTTCTCCGCATTTATGGATGCATTGCTCGTGTTCGCCTGTAAATTGTCGGATTTGCTTGAATGATATCTTATGCTGCCGTTTGTCGTATTGATGTCGAGCAGCGTGCACTCGGAGTCCCTTACCGTAATGGATCCGTTTGTAGTATTGAGCCCCGCCCTGTCCGCAGTGGTTCCGGCACATGTGATCGAGCCGTTTCTGGTGAGCGCTTTTAGCACCTTGCTTCTGACCCCTGCGAATCTCATGCTTCCGTTTTTGGTTACAAGTTCGACGGAATCGGCTTCCACCGGGGAACACTCCATGCTTCCGTTCTTGCCGGAAAGCTTAAATTCGCCATACTTGAGTTCCGGGATTCTGACTTCGATTCCCGCACCGCCCGTGACACCGGAGGTGTCGATTAGAAGTTTGTCCTTGCTGTGTTCTACAACAATATCCTTCATTTTTTCATCAGCGTCGTTTTTTGTGTAGATGTGAAAAACAACATCTATCTTATCCCTTCCGGGTTTTACTTTCACTGCCCCGTTTTTGGAATTTATATCGATATCCATACCAGGATACGCCTCATACGAAAATTCCCTTTTTTCAACATTGTTGAACCAGTTGCCAAAATTAATGTCAGGAATATTCTCCAAAGCCTTTTTTGTGGAGTCCACTACATCCGTCACCATGTTTTCCAGACCTTCGGCCATCTCTTCCATCTTCTGTTCGAAATTGTTTTTGTTTTTCTCTTTGGAGTATGCCGCGCCCGACTCTGATTTTTTATTTTTGTCATCGTTGCCTTCTATGGCGTCTATGAGTTTTGCAGCGTCCTCGTTGGTGATCTTGCCATCCTGCACCATTTTGAGAATCGTGAGTATTTCGTCTCTCGCTTTCATTTTCCTATCCCTTCTTTTCGATTATTTTCAAGGCTTCTTCAATGCTCAGTTCACCCTTTTCCAGCATTGCCAGCACATCCGCATTGTCCTTTTCCGATTGTGCGGAAACTTCTTCGATACCCAGCACCGCCGATATTTCATCAAGTCTTCCCCTGACGGTGGGATATGATATCCCCAGTTCCTTTTCCATCTCTTTTATATTGCCCTTGCTTTTAATAAAAGTCTTTATGAAATCCAGCTGCCTGTCATCCAGTTTCGAAAAATCGGAAACATGGAAATCCCCGATTATTTCCGTATGGCAATTGGTGCATTTGATTCTTTCAATGCTCAGCTCCCCTTTGCATACCGGACACTCTCCGGGAACATTATACTTTTTCATAACCGCACCTCTTTTTTGCTTCTTTCACACAAAAGTATTGTTCTGTGTGAAGATTATATTATGTTATGATTTTACATCCCTTTAATTGATATGTCAATAACTTTTCTTTAATATATTAATATTTATATTAATTATTTTAACATTTAGCTTTTTCTCGTCCTGAATCTGCATGCAGGGAACCTTTGACAAATCATATATCTGCCTTTTCTACCCCTTTTATATAGCAGTTTACCGCCGCACCTGGGACAAATCCCCTTTTTCACAGCTCTTGTATTGGCATTGACATTTTTTTTGTGCTGTTCCTTTGCTTCCCCGCCTTCTATTATTATGCTTTTTATGGCCCTGCCGATTTCTTCAGTATCTTTATGGGCATACCTGTGTCCGGTTTTTCGCCTGATGGCTTTTCCCAAATTCAAAGGTGTGCAAATGCAGGTTCTTGTGTTGATATCGGCTTTCGCCCCAACTCCGAGACACACCACAGAATGAATCCGGGTCCCTTCTGGTAGATTTGCATTTGAGCCAAGCATGCTTATGTGATATGAATTCTGCCGTATGGGATTATATAGGCGCCTTTGACCCGTTTTCCCCACCCCGATCCAGAATTTCCTTCTTGAATTCCCCTCAATCCTGCCTGTATAGCTCTTTGTCTCTATTACAAAAAGATTGTTTCCGCGTATGAGCAGGTGGTCCAGCTGGGTGTAAAGTCCGTCATAAGCCGGTATATAGACATCGTTCATTACAATATCCCTCCGCCTTTTTTCAATCGCAAGCGCCGTTGCCGCGGCCTTCTCGGCCAGAAAGCCCTTTATGCGTGGAAGGGATATCAAACTGTATATGAATATCGATAGCGCAAGTATAAACGGATACAAAATAGCCTCCGTCTATATATTACCATATATTGTCATCTTTTATAACTCTATTGTACGGATTTTTAAGTCAAATTACTTTCCACAGCACTTCTTATATTTCTTACCCGAACCGCAGGGGCAGGGGTCGTTCCTGCCCACCTTATTGGAAACGGCCCTGTGGTCGTCATGGAATTTTTTCTTAATTTCGTCTCTTTTATCAGCTGTGAAAACGTTTTCCCATTCTTTCATGTGATACAGCCAGTTGGCTTTTGCCGCATGCATGTTATATAAAAGCTTTTCAAAGTTTATCTTGATGTCCAGCGGGGTGTCCTCTTCCAGTGTATCCAGGTCGAGTTTCTCTTCAAGACTTGAATTTACCCCGTCCAGGAAACCCGCCAAAACAGCCAAATCCATATCGAACTTGTCGGCGATTTCCCTGCAAGTCCCTTTTATTTCACCGCTTCCTTCTGAAAGGATTGCGGCGTAGGCGGCCATTTCCTTTTCGATGTATTCATTGTAGAATCCGGGGTCCATCTCCGGTTCCGTTTTGTTTATCCAAAGTTCATGTATTCCCATGCTACCAGTTCACCCTTTCGTCATTGTCTTTTTGTATCATCTCCATGAATTTTTCAACGGGCATCGCGCCGATATCGCCGTCTTTTCTGTTCCTTACCGCAACGGCCTCGTCTTCCATTTCCTTGTCCCCCACTACGAGTATGTAGGGAACCCTGTCGTTGCGGGCTTCCCTTATCTTGTAGCCGAGTTTCTCGTTTCTGATATCCGCATCGGCACGCAGGCCGGCTGCGCGCAGCCTGTCCCTGATGCCCTTTGCATATTCTTCATGGGTCTCTGAAATCGAAAGCACCCTCGCCTGTTCCGGTGCCAACCATACGGGGAATGCGCCTTCATAATGCTCCGTAAGTATTCCGAAGAACCTTTCAATGGAACCTAAAAGCGCGCGGTGGATCATGTACGGCCTTTCTTTTTCACCATCGCTGTTTACATATGTCAGGTCGAATCTCTCGGGCTCATTGAAGTCGAACTGTATTGTGGAACACTGCCATTCCCTGTTTAAGGCGTCCTTGATTTTTATATCTATCTTGGGTCCGTAGAACGCGCCTCCGCCCTCATCCACTTCATAATCCAGTTCTTCTTCGTTTATGACCCCTTCAAGGGCTTTTGTTGCGTCTTCCCATAATTCGTCGCTTCCTACGGACTTTTCTTCAGGTTTAGTTGCAAGGTACAACTTGAACTTCTCGAAGCCGAAAGCTTTCAGAATGGATAGGCAGAACTTGACCGTCTTTTTTATCTCGTCGGGCATCTGGTCTTTCCTGCAGAATATATGGGCGTCGTCCTGCGTGAATCCGCGCACCCTCAAAAGGCCGTGCAAAACACCGCTCTTTTCATATCTGTACACCGTGCCCAGTTCCGCCCATCTAAGCGGAAGGTCCCTGTATGAGTATAGGTTGCTTTTATATATAGCTATATGGAACGGGCAGTTCATCGGTTTAATGTAATACTGGTTCTCATCCACATTCATCGGGGCGTACATGTCTTCATCGTAAAACCCGAGATGTCCGCTTGTCTCCCACAGTTGGGCTTTGCCTATGTGGGGTGTGTAGACTATGTCGTATCCGTTGGCGAAATGCTGCTTTTTCCAAAAATCCTCGATGTTGCTTCTTACACGGGCACCTTTGGGATGCCAGAGCACCAGCCCTGCGCCGATCTCGTCCTGTATAGAAAAAAGATCAAGCTCCTTGCCCAGTTTCCTGTGGTCCCTCTTTTCCGCCTCTTTTAGGAAATTCAAATACTTTTTCAATTCCTTGGGGTTGTCGAATGCCGTTCCATAGATTCGTTGCAGCATCTTGTTTTTCTCGCTGCCGCGCCAGTACGCCCCCGCCACCTGCATTAGTTTGAACGCCTTGACTCGCCCCGTAGACGGAAGATGCGGCCCAGCGCAAAGGTCGGTGAAGTCCCCTTCTTTATAGAAGGATATCTCCTCGTCTTCGGGCAAGTCCCTTATCAGTTCCACCTTGTATGGCTGATCCATTTCCTCCATGAGCTTTATCGCTTCATCCCTGGGAAGCACGAATCTTTCAAACACGTTGTCTTCCTTGATGATTTTATCCATTTCCTTTTCTATTTTTTCCAGATCGGATTCGGAAAAGGTGTCTTCAATGTCGAAGTCATAATAAAACCCGTTCTCTATGGAGGGGCCGATGGCAAATTGCACATCGGGATAAAGCCTTTTAACGGCGTTCGCCATTATATGGCTGGTCGTGTGCCTGTATACCTCGGCGCCCCCCTCGTCTTCGAATTTCAGCAGGTTGAGCGCAGCGTCGGATTTGATCTCATGGTTCAGGCCTACCAGCTTCCCGTCGACTTTTGCGGCGACACAGACCCGTGCGAACCCCTCGCTTATGTCCTTTGCCACCTCCATCGGCGTGACCGGCCCTTCGTATTCCTTTACACTTCCGTCGATTAATCTTATTTTTACCATCTTCCTACTCCCTTCTTCCTTCGGGCCATATAAAAATACCGCCTCCCGGAATATATCCAGGGGCGGGATTGTTCCCACGGTTCCACCCTGATTGACGCAAAGCGCCTTCTCATTGGTGATTGTAACGTAATCAACGCTTCAGCTCCGGGGTGGTCTTCAACGAATACTTTTCGGACGGGGCTTTCAGCCGTGACCCCGACTCTCTTTTCCAAGCGATTCGCTTACTCTTCCCTTCATCGCATCCATTTAATTTATATTTATTATATTCCTTCCTTTGCTTTTGTCAAGAAAGGGCGCCTTCGGACTTAAAATGCTGTAAAATGGGTATGTATTAATTGGATTTAAATAGGGGGGTGAACAAATTGAAAATAGTTATTGCGCCTGATTCATACAAGGGTTGTCTTAATTCCATTGATGTTGCCGACCATATGGCGGAAGGCCTTCTTAGGACGAATGTAGGTATGGAAATAAAAAAAGTTCCCATTGCGGACGGTGGCGAGGGCACGGTCGAGGCCATTATTTCCGGTGCCGGCGGAACTATTGTGGACTGTAAAGTCACCGGCCCCCTAAGAGAAGAAGTTGAATCATTTTTCGGCATCTTGAATGACGGGAAGACCGCTGTGATCGAAATGGCTGCCGCATCCGGTCTTGAACTTGTGCCTTCTGAAAAAAGGGATCCCATGGAAACAACAACATACGGGACGGGACAGCTCATCATAGAAGCCTTGGAAAGGGGTTGCGAAAAAATAATTGTCGGTGT
>CAZWVS010000083.1:0-8353 GCA_964636935.1 uncultured Clostridiaceae bacterium | reverse complement strand
TGTGAATTCACCCGGCTGGGCCGGACGGGCCCCCCGTCTGAAAAGCAGTGCAAGGATCGACGATGTCACCACCGGGCCGCCGTGGCAGTGTATCTCGACAACGTCCTCTTTGGTATACGTGCGCGGCGCGGCCATCTTAAGGATAAGCACCTCGTCCAGGACCTCCCCTTTTTCATTTATTATCGTCCCGTGGGTGACGCTGTGGCTTTGAATTTCTTCAAAGTCCTTTTTACCGCGATAGACTTTCGCCGCTGTATCAAATGCGCTTTTTCCACTTATTCTGATACAACTGATCCCCCCGGTTCCGGGCGGGGTTGAAATCGCCGCTATCGTGTTTTCATTTTTTATTTCACCGGACATACCCTGACCTCCCGCCTTTTTAATTCTATACCGCGCAATTTTACCGGGCAAGCCCGCCGTAAAATTGATTTGACAAAGGGCTGTTATAAAAGCAATCCTTTCACAACAGCCCTGATTTTTAAAATATTCCGTTTTTTATAATGTTACATGTCCGCGCTTTTTATTACGACTTTCCTATTCGGGTCTTCCCCCACACTGTATGTCTTCACCCTGTTGTTTTGCTGGAGCGTGGAATGGATTATTCTTCTTTCATAGGGGTTCATGGGTTCAAGCGACATGCTTTTACCCGACTTTTCCACTTTATATGCCAGCCTTTCAGCCAGCTTTTTAAGCGTCACTTCCCTTTTCTTCCTGTACTCCTCGGTGTCCAGTATTATTTTTTTGTATGTCGTATTGTTTCTGTTTACCACAAGGCTTGTCAAAAACTGCAGTGAATCGAGCGTCTCGCCCCTTCTTCCTATTATGACTCCGCTTTTGTCGCATGTGATGTCTATTTTGAGCCGGTCCTCTTCCTCGCTGATGTCGAAAGACGCTTCCAGTCCCATCTTTTCAAAAAGGTCCCCGAGAAAATCCCTGGCTATTTCCGTTGCGTAATCAAAGAGCGTCACCCTTATCTTTGCTTCCTTGGGTTTCATTATTCCGAGAAAGGATTTGCTTCCTTCGTCGATGACTTCTATTTCCACCTGGTCTTCAGTGGCATTTAGTTCTTCCAATGCCAGCTCTACGGCCTCCTCCACTGTTTTCGCCGATTTTTCGATAACTACGTTACCCATTTATTTATCGCCTCCTTCGAGTTTCTTTGTTCCCTCATCTTTTTTACCTTTGTCTAATCCGTTCTTTTTGGCTTCCGCGTCAGCTTTTTTCTTCTTATTGATGTACAGCTGTTGTGCTATCTGGAAGGCATATGTGCATATCCAGTAAAAACCCATGCTTGCGGGAAGGATGAATGTGAAATACAGGGTCATTCCCGGCATCATGTATTTCATCATGTTGTTCATTCCGCCGAGAGGGTTCTTGCCGTCCTTTTTGTCGTCCTTTTTTGGGGGTTCGGGCGGCATCATCATCCTTTGCGATATAACTGTAAGTATAACCGCGACAATGGGTATGATAAGCAGCGGCAGATATGTGGCCATGTCCGGCCCGAAAATCACACTCGGATTGATTGACGGGACCTTGCCCAGGTCGAGTCCCAGAAAATTGAGGTTTATCAGTTCCTCCCTTGATATTATCCCGTTTAGATATTCCGGGTTGTTTGACAACACGTCTATAACCTTGAGCTCGTTCACCTGGTTGATCTTGTCGATTGACTCTATGTTTGAAGTATTGAGGACAAATCTCCTAAGCTCTTCCGGAAATGTGTTAACCAGGTTCACTATAGCATCCGCGGATTTGCCGACAACCAGTGTAAGCGGTCTTCTTAAAACCGAATACAGGGCTATCAGTATCGGAAACTGGAAAAGCATGGGAAGACATCCGCCCATGCAGCTTACATTGTTGTCTTTATATAGTTTTTGTATTTCCTGATTCTGTTTTTCTTTGTCGTTTTTATATTTTTCCTGTATCCTTTCCACTTCCGGTTTGAGTTCATTCATCGCCTGTGTCGATTTCATGGACTTAAGCGTAAGTGGTAGCAATATCAGCTTGATGACTATTGTGAAAAATATGATCGTAAGACCGAAATTGTGAAAGCCGATTGTATTATATAGGAAATAAAATCCCTGTCCGAGAATCCTTAATACTGGTTCAAAAGCACCTGTCATTGTTTTTCCTCCAATGGATTAATTAACCGGGTCATACCCGCCCTTGCTGAAGGGGTTGCATCTCAATAGACGCCATAGGGACTTTCCCAGGCCTTTGAAAGCACCGTGCTTCTCTATTGCCTGGGAGGCATACTCGGAGCATGTAGGATAATATTTACATTTAGGTCTAGTATAGGGGGATATCCCCTTTTTATAAATATTTATCAGCAGCAAAAGCAGCTTTTTCATTGTTTCTCCGATTTGATCAATCCGGATTTTTTGAGCAGATATTCCGTTTCATCCCTTATTTCATCAAAAGAAGGTACCTTGTTGTTTTTCCTTATCACAAAGACCATGTCCTTGTTTTTAGCTATGCCTTCTTCGAATATCCTGTAACTCTCCCTGACCAATCTTCTTGCCCTGTTTCTATCTACGCTTCTGCCGTAGGACTTCCGGCTGACTGTTATTCCCAGTCTTTTGCCTGAATCACCGTTTTCCAATACATATAACGTCAAGTTTCTCGATTTGTGGTGTTTTCCTCTTCTATATACCCTGGCAAATTCGTAGTTTTTTCTTAAACTGACCGTGTTCTTCATCTGGTCCGCCTCTCGGCATGCAAGTCTGTCACCTGCGGCAAAAGTAAGGCCACATCGCTGCGACCTTATGCTGAAAGTTTTTTGCGGCCTCTCTGCCTTCTGTTTTTCAGTATCTTTCTTCCGCTGGCAGTTTTCATTCTTTTTCTAAAACCATGTTCTTTTTTACGTTGTCTTTTCTTGGGCTGGTATGTTCTTTTCACCGGTTGTCTCCTTTCTGTTCCTTTATATATCAATGCGACCCAAAGCCGCCGAAATATCTTTTTTTACAGCATTGTGTATTATATATAAAACACATACGGGTGTCAAGGAATTCCGCCATGTACGGATTTTGTTCAAGCCTTCCACCCGATCAAAAGCTGATTGCATGCTTGTATATAATAACATAATTTGGTTAAAATCATATACTTGAATTTGATTTTTTTCCACAGTTTTAAATTTTTTTGCTTCTGTGGAAAACTTTTCCCCAAATCCGCTTGAGTTTAATTGTTATTTCTGCTATATTAAAAAATACCTGTTGAAAACTCGAGGGGTAGTGACATCATCAACAGCATTGCTTACAAAAGATAAAACCACATGCCACAAGTGCATATGTTTTATCTTTTTTAATATTGCGGGGGGAGACATAAATGATAAAAAGCCTTGACATTCTATGGAGCGAAGCATTCGAGCTGCTTAAAGACGAACTATCGGAAATTAGTTTAAATACATGGGTAAAACCTATAAAACCCCTTGATATAAGGGATAATACCGTAATTTTTGAAGTACAGTTGGAATTTACAAAAAACATGTTGGAAAGGCGTTATTACGATTTAATTAAAAACGCCTTTTTTGCAGTTTGCGGAAACGAATACGAAATCGAGTTCCTTTTACCGGAAGAGTCACAGAAGAAGGATCCGTCTGCGGAAAACGAAGTTATCCACAGGAAGGATTCACCGCTGGCTTCACTCAATCCGGAAAACATTTTTGAGAACTTTGTGGTCGGAAACAGCAACAGATTCGCCCATGCGGCATCCGTGGCGGTGGCGGAAGCCCCTGCAAATGCCTATAACCCGCTGTTTTTATATGGAAAATCAGGGTTGGGGAAAACTCACCTGATGCAGGCAATCAGCCATCATATCGCCAGTGAGAATCCAAAGATGAAAATAATGTATGTTTCAAGTGAAAAATTCACAAACGAACTCATTAACGCAATAAGGGATGAAAGGACGGACGAAAGAAGCAAGGCTTTCAGGGACAAGTACAGAAACGTCGATGTGCTATTGATAGACGACATCCATTTCATTGCCGGAAAAGAAAGGACCCAGGAAGAATTCTTCCACACCTTCAATTCGCTTTATGAAAGCAATAAGCAGATTGTTATTTCCAGCGACAACCCCCCGAGCAAAATAGACACCCTGGAAGACAGGTTGAGATCGCGTTTTGAACATGGACTTATTGCTGATCTTCAGACCCCCGATTATGAAACCAGGGTGGCGATACTCAGAAAAAAGGCTTTAACGGAAAATGTAATGGTTTCAGACGATGTAACCGAGTATATTGCTAATAATTTCCAATCCAATATCAGAAATCTGCAGGGAGCCCTTACACGTGTCATAGCCTATTCGTCCCTTACCGGTAATCCAATCACCCTTGATATGACAAGGGATGTTTTGAAAGACATAATTGCAAAAAACAACATAAACAATATAAACATTCCTTATATTATAGACGCCGTTTCAAAATATTTCAGAATTACACCTAAGGAAATGGTGTCAAAAAAGAGAAACCGGGAAATAACATATCCCAGACAGGTGGCGATGTTTCTTTGCAGAAAATACACATCATGCTCTTTGCCGCAGATAGGCAAGGAATTCGGGGGGAGGGACCACACCACCGTTTTGCATTCCTGTGATAAAATTAGAAACCTTTTAAAAAGCGACATGCAGCTTAATTCAGCAATAGAGGAAATATCGCGCCGTTTTGAAAATTGAATATTCATATGAAGGGGCCGTGTGCATATGCGGTCTCTTTTTTTTATCAACAGATTTCTGTGCATATGTTGATAATATAAAGTGGAAAAGCCTTGGTTTTTAATGATATAATTTACTCAATGAAAACATGCCTTTTTGTTAACAGGGAAGTGAACAGGCACAAAACACTAGTCACAAGCGTGGGAGGTGGCTTTTCAACAGAATCAACAGCACTTATTACTACTACTAAGTGGGTTAATATATATAAAGAAAGGAAAAAAAATGAAATTCTATTGTGTTAAAACGGATCTACTGGAGGCTGTCACGGCAGTTCAAAGGGCAGTTTCAAATAAAAACATTTTTACTGTTCTTGAGGGAATATTGATAAACGCCACTGAAGACAGCATAATACTCCGGGGCAACGATATGGAAAAGGGAATAGAATACAAGATTGCCGGGGTTATCGAAACAGAAGGCTCTGTAATAGTTAATTCCAGGATTTTCGGAGATATAGCAAGAAAAATGCCTTCAGGCGACATAGGTATAACCGCCGATGAGAATTACGATGTTAAAATAGACAGCGGAAAAATACATATGGATATAAAGGGAATGGATCCGGAAGGGTTCCCGCCGATTCCGGAAGTGGAAAAAGAAAACTGCATAGAGATCGACCAGGAATTTCTAAGGGAAATGATAAGACAGGTGATTTTCAGCGTGGGCAGCGACGACAGCAAGCCCATTTTCAAAGGGGCTCTTATGGAAAGTGAAGAAAATACACTGAACATGGTTTCGCTGGATGGCTACAGGATGTCGATTAGACGGGAAAGCCTACTGGGAACAAAGCCCGGAATGAATGTAGTTGTTCCAGGCAAAGCTTTGGCTGAAGTAATGCGTCTTTTAAAAGACGATGACGCAAAAGTGGGAATATATTACGAAAACAGCCAGATTATGTTCGATATGGGAAACTGTAAACTTGTATCCAACCTGCTGCAGGGCGAATATCTGAACTACCGGAGCATATACCAGTCGCAGAAATTTGAAACTGAAATGGTAATTGAAAAAGAAAGAATTCTTGAAAGCATAGACAGGGCCATGCTGGTGATAACGGAAGACAGGAAAAGCCCTGTAACCATGGATATAGGGGATGACGAGATAGTGATTAATTCAAAAACGGAAATAGGAACCGTTACAGAAAGGATCTCCATAGAAAAGACGGGACAGGATATCCGGGTGGCTTTCAATCCGCGTTTTCTGCTCGATGTATTTAAAAACATCAACAATGAAAGTGTTAAAATATCGTTTTCAGGACAGGACGGCCCTTGTCTGATTGAGCCGGTTAACGGCGAAGAATTCATGTATGTGGTGCTTCCGGTGAGAACGGGATAATGAAGAATATCAAAATAACAACAGAATATATAAAACTGGATCAGTTTCTCAAGTTTTCAGGTGAGGTTGCTGACGGAGGGGAAGCCAGGCATCTCATTTTTGACGGTCGGATTATTGTAAACGGGGAAATAGAGAAAAGACGTGGAAAGAAGCTGAAACCCGGCGACACAGTGGAAGTCAGCGGCAGCAAGTATTCGATTGAATGAGGAATATATTTGTATATATCCAAAATAAAATTAAAAAATTTCAGAAATTACATAGAGCAAAGTGTTGATTTCAAAGAAGGCGTAAATATAGTTTACGGTAAAAACGCCCAGGGAAAAACGAATTTGATAGAATCGGTCTTTCTTTGCTCGTCGGGAAGGTCCCACAGAACCATAAGGGATCAGGAACTCATTAGGGACGGGAGCGGCTCATATTTTGTTGAAATCGAGGGATACAGGAAAGACATCCCTTTTAAAATAGACATTTATTTTGAAAAAGACGGTAAAAAAAACATAAAAATCAACAATTTGTCCATTAAACGCTTCGGAGAGCTCATGGGGGTGTTGAACACTGTAATATTCTCCCCCGAAGACCTGCAGATTATAAAAAGAGGCCCTGGTGAAAGAAGAAGATTCCTGGATATCCTGATCAGCCAGACATATCCTTCGTACTTCTATAAACTCCAGACATACATGAGGGTGATAAAACAAAAAAACGCGCTATTGAAAAAAAATAGTGAAAAAAGAGGCAATGACGACCTTTTATCCGTTTTCAACAAAAAACAGGCGGAGGCGGGTTGTGAAATAATAGCCGAAAGACAGAGGTTCTTGGAGGAAATAAAGCATAAGCTGCTTGATAACCACAAAAAACTGACAAAAGACACCGAAATACTGGAAATAAGCTATGTCTCATCTGCGGGAAAAAAGGCGGAGGATAAAGATGAGTTCTTTAATTTTCTTGAAAATAACAAGATAAAGGAAATAAGGACGGGAAACTGCATATACGGACCTCACCGGGACGATATAGAATTCATGATCAATGATAGGGAATTGAAGACCTTCGGTTCACAGGGCCAGCAGCGTACCGCCGTACTGTCCCTAAAACTCACGGAAATTGAAATAATACGCGAGATGACCGGATATTCACCGGTGCTGTTGCTTGACGATGTAATGAGCGAATTGGACCTGGCAAGGAAAAGGCATCTTCTTGAAAACATAAGCACAAGACAGGCGCTTATAACGGGAACCGAGAAAAGGACATATGCGGCATTTGAAGACAACACATCCTTTTACAATGTTGTTGAGGGGACGATTACCGAAAAAGAATGAAAAATAATAATGGCATGAAACCAGTGGAAATATTGAGAAAAAATTATGAAATAACACCCGGTTCCAGAATATACAGGAAGGAATGGGGCTTTTATTCGCTCGAAAGATGGGAAAAAGAAGGGCATATACCAAAAGGGACCCGTAATCGGGACATGTGCGACATGCTCGTTGAAATGGGGCTTATGGACGGTGTTGCCCGTCACAGATTGACGGATTTGGGAGTGACGGAAGCGGCCTTCATACCGAAATTCAAAGAAAAAATAATAGAAGATAGGGGGGCATACGAACTTGTGCAGGACATTGCGGGAAGAAAAGTCCTGTATTTCAAAGGAAGAAGGGACGGATTCATGCCGGAATATGTGGATCATCCGGTAAAAGATATGAAAACATGGGAGAATCTGTGCAAATGGCGCATGGATCCACAAGAAAAAAGACGTTATGAAAGAATTGATAAAACCAAGGCTCATGTTAAGCAACTTTCCGATCAGGGAATAGTCATCGTACAAACGCTGGTCGGCGGATTCATGTATCTTAGAAGTTTGATGGGACCTCTTGAACTGCTTTATATGGTATATGACAATCCTGAGTTGATACACGATTGCATGGAAGCCTGGTATGAGCTTGCGGACGCGGTAATTGAATATAAGCAGAAATACCACGATATAGACGAATTGATGATTTTTGAAGACATTTGCTACAACACGGGATCGCTCATATCTCCTGAAATGATACGTCAATTCCTGTTTCCGTATTATACACAGCTGGTGACGAACATAAAAAGGAGAAATAAGACAAAAAAATTATATTTTCAACTGGATACGGACGGATACGCCCCTGCGGTGATCGACCTATACAAAGCTATCGGCGTCAATATTATCTCCCCGTTTGAAGTGGCCGCAGGCTGCAATGTGGTGGAAATAGGCGAAAAGCATCCTGATTTGGTGATTGAAGGCGGTATAGACAAAAGGATTATTGCAAAAGGAAAGCCATACATCGACAGACATCTTGAT
>CAZWVS010000082.1:0-8356 GCA_964636935.1 uncultured Clostridiaceae bacterium | reverse complement strand
AGCCCATGTCGGCCCTTCGAAGGATGTCCAATGACAGTCACAGAAGCGCGGAAATAAGGAAAGGCGACCTGGTTATCATTTCCGCTTCGGCGATACCGGGGAACGAAAAACCCGTCAACCGGCTGATCAACGACCTTCTAAAAAGAGGGGCGGAAGTAATCTATGAGGCCATAAGCGACATACACAGCTCGGGGCATGCGTGCAAAGAAGAGCTCAAACTCCTGCACAGCCTGGTGAAACCCGACTTGTTCATGCCCGTACACGGAGAGTACAGGAATCTAAAAAGACATGCGGACCTGGCTGTGTCGATCGGAATGGATATGAAAGACATTTTCATAATGGAAAACGGGAAAGTGCTGGAAATAGACGAAAACACCGCCCTTGTTGAACAAAGTGTGAGAAGCGGACATCTGCTTGTGGACGGCCTGGGAGTCGGGGATGTGGGAAGGATAGTGCTGCGGGACAGGAAACACCTTTCACAGGACGGGCTTATAATAGTTGTTCTAACCGTTGAAAAGGCTACGGGCGAAATCATAGCCGGACCGGACATAATAACAAGAGGGTTCGTCTATGTGAAGGAATCGGAACAGCTCATCAACATCATTCGCGACAGTATAGCCGGGGAACTGGGGCAATACGACCTGGCTTCACTTGGATACAATTCCATAAAAAACATAATTAGACGCAAGCTCAGGGAACTGCTTTACAGGGAGACTAAAAGAAATCCCATGATACTCCCGGTCATAATGGAAATCTAGCACCTGACAATCCTTCGATTGACGGACTGTTTGGCTTGTGATAATATCGTTTTAATAAAGCGATGAAGGGGATGAGTAGGCTCCGCGCATTTTGTTCAGAAAGCATTCCGGTCGATGAAAGGGATGACTAAGCGCAGGGACGAAGTACACTCCCGAGTGTTTCTCTGAAACCTAGTAGGGGAAAACGTCCAACCGGCGTTATTCGGTCATAAGGCATGTGAAAACATGTGAAGTAAGGTGGTACCACGGTCCGACCCGTCCTTATACGGGAGGACCTTTTTTATTACGTAATTATGGCGGGGAAGGTGGATTGCATGAATGTATATGATATTCTTGAAGAAAGGGGCTTCATAGCCCAGGCTACGCACACCGAGCGGATACGGGAGCTTCTCGGTAGGGAAAAGGTGACTTTTTACATAGGTTTCGACCCTACTGCAGACAGTCTTCATATCGGACATTTCCTACAGCTTGTCGTTATGGCCCATATGCAAAAAGCGGGACACAGGCCCATAGCCGTCCTGGGCGGGGGAACGGCCATGGTCGGCGACCCGACGGGCAAGACCGATATGAGGAAGATGATAACCAGGGAGGAAATCGACAACAATGCCAAGTGCTTTAAAAAGCAGATGTCGAAGTTTATTGATTTTTCCGAAGGGAAAGCCTTGATTCTGGACAATTACGAATGGCTGGGCGACCTAAACTACATAGAATTCCTCAGAGATGTGGGCGTGCACTTTTCCGTCAACAGGATGCTTGCGGCCGAATGCTTCAAATCACGTCTTGAGAAAGGTCTTTCATTCCTTGAATTCAACTACATGATAATGCAGGGATACGACTTTTTAAAATTGTTCAACGATTACGGGTGCAGGCTTCAGCTGGGAGGGGACGACCAGTGGTCCAACATTCTCGGAGGGGCCGACCTTATAAGGCGCATGGAAGGCGAAGAGGCATACGGAATGACCTTCAGGCTGCTTACCACCGGCGACGGCAACAAGATGGGCAAGACCGAAAGCGGAGCCATATGGATCGATGAAAACAAGACGCCGCCCTTCGACTTTTTTCAATATTGGCGCAACGTGGACGACGCGGATGTGGGCATGTGCCTGAGGCTGCTAACATTTCTGCCCATGGAAGAGGTAAGGGAACTTGAAGAGTTGAAAGACGAAGAAATAAATAAGGCCAAAGAAATACTCGCCTACGAAGTGACAAAACTGGTGCACGGCAAAGAAAAAGCGGATAAGGCGATGGAGGCGGCGAAGGCCCTTTTCAATAAGGGTTCATCTTCACAGGATATGCCATCGGACAAGATATCCAAAGTGGAGATCGAAAAGGGGTTCGATATCCTGGATGCGTTGATATTTGCGGGATTGTCCTCTTCAAGAGGTGAAGCGAGGCGGATGGTCCTGGATGGCGGTGTTTCGATAAACGGGGAAAAAATCGACGACTTCAAAACGAATATAACCGTTGATATGTTCGAAGATGACGAAATCATACTGCGCCGCGGTAAAAAGAAGTTTTTCAAACTTGAACTCGGTGATTGAGTTGCAGACTTCAAAAAGGGTTTCCGGAAAACGGAAATCCTTTTTTAAATGCAAAAATCATGAATAACATGTAAAATAATATAGGGACTGCCAAATAACACGAGATTTTGATATTTGGCATCGGCGACAGATATAGCGGCTGAAAACATGTAATATATAAAGATTTTCACCGCTTGTCCCCATATAATGACGAACCGGATCAGGCAAAGCAAGATGCATAGGCCTGTAAAGGTGCAAGTGTTTTTACGCTTTTACTGAGAAAAGCCTGCACCCGAGCGGTTTGAAAACGCGAAAAAAGACTGTAATCAAGACGTTTTCAAGTTATTCAGCAAGACCTAATATGGGGATGCCCCAAAACACAGCATATGCATGTGTATGAATCCCGATATTTGTGTACGGATGCGGAGGAGATACGATGAACAGCAACAATTTATTATTCTGGCAGCTGCTGTTGCAGCTGGTGCTGATATCCGTCAACGCCCTTTTTGCTGGCGCGGAAATCGCGGTTATAACCATAAATGACAACAAGCTTGCGAAAATGTCCGCTGCGGGTAATAAAAGAGCCATAAGGCTTTCGAAATTGACCAAACAACCGGGAGACTTTCTCGCAACCATCCAGGTGGCTATCACATTGGCGGGGTTTTTGGGAAGCGCCTTCGCCGCAAAAAACTTTGCCGGAAGGCTGACACAATGGCTGATAGGATTGGGAGTGGGAATATCCGAAGTCACTTTAAACACTGTGGCGGTAGTGGTCATAACTCTTGTCCTTTCATATCTGACGCTGGTTTTGGGGGAACTGCTTCCCAAACGGATAGCCATGAGGAAAGCTGAGAAATTCGCCCTTGCCATGTCCGGAACGGTATATGTCATATCGAAAATTTTTGCGCCGGTGGTATGGATCCTGTCGGTATCGACCAACGGATTGCTAAGACTGTTCGGAATTGACCCGAATGCGGATGACAGGACCATAACCGAGGAAGAAATAAGAATGATGGTCGATGAAGGAAGTGAAAAGGGCGCAATCGATCCGGATGAAAAAATAATGATTCACAGGATATTTGAATTCGACGATATCTCCGCATCCGAGGTCATGACATACAGGACCGATGTCTCCGTCCTATGGCTTTCCGAAGATGACGGGAAGTGGGACGAGAGGATAATGAAGGAGAAGCACTCCATATATCCGGTATGTTCGGGCAGCATCGACAAGGTTGTGGGACTGCTTTACACAAAAGATTATTTCAGGCTTCGGGATAAATCCAGGTCCAGTGTCATGAACAATGCCGTAAGGGAGGCCTATTTCATCCCCGAGACCATAAAAATCGATATCCTTTTCAGAAACATGAAAAAAACAAGAAAGCATTTCGCAATCGCGGTTGACGAGCACGGAGGGGTAGTGGGTATTGTGACGATGAACGACCTTCTGGAACAGATTGTGGGCGATCTTGAAGACGACATGTCGGAAATAAGGGAACAGCCTGCTATTGAGAAACTTGAAAACGGACAGTGGAGGATAAGCGGCTCGGCGCCTTTGAGCCTTGTATCCGAACAGCTTGGGATAATGCTGCCCGAATATGAATATAACACATTCGGCGGCATGATTTTCGACATACTGGGAAACATCCCGGAAGACGGCAGCACGGTGGAACTGGAAAAATTCGGAATGCTTGTCAAAATAACCGAAATCAAGGGCAGGAGAATAAAAAGCGCGATAGTCAGTCCGATTAAAAACAAAGGGAAAAAATGAGGACAAAAAAACGGTAAAATATATTGAAAGCAGACAGGAAAAAGGTATTATCGGGGTAAAAACAATGAATAACAATAAAAAAATTCGCAATATACCTTGTATTTTCTTTTAATAATGTTAGAATATCCTAGAAAAGGTATTTTGTTAATTTAAATAATGGGAGGCTATAAAATGACTGATTTAAAAGAAATTTCTGCTGCGTTGCAAAAGGGACGTGCCAAGGAAGTAAAAGAGCTTGTCGAACAGGCGGTGGCCGATGGCATATCTGCAAAGCAGATTCTCGATGAAGGGCTTCTGGCCGGAATGAACATCATCGGAAAGAAATTCAAGGTGAACGAGCTTTACGTACCTGATGTTCTCGTGGCGGCAAGAGCCATGAACGCCGGTACGGTCATATTGAAACCGCTGCTTATGGAAGGCGGTGTTGAGGCTACGGGCAAGGTCGTTATCGGAACTTGCAAGGGGGATTTGCACGACATAGGCAAGAACCTTGTAAAAATGATGATGGAAGGCAAGGGACTTGAAGTGATCGACCTGGGAGTCGATGTAGACGCTGAAAAGTTCATAACTTCCGCTATTGAACATGAGGCGGATATTGTCGCATGCTCCGCGCTGCTCACCACTACAATGGGTGAAATGGCCAATGTGGTAAAAATTGCAGAGGAAAAAGGCGTAAGGGATAAATTCACAATCATGATAGGCGGAGCACCGGTTAACGAAAGCTTCAAAGAAAGCGTAGGCGCCGACATATATGCACCTGACGCGGCCTCTGCCGCAGATGATGCGGTTGCGTCCATCGAATAGTTTCACATAATTCAAATTTCAAAGGAAATCCGCTTCAAGCGGATTTCCTTTTATTTATGCTTAAGTGAAGAACACCCGTGACTTTAGTCATGAGAGGTTCAAAACAAAATGAATAAGCTTATGATTTTTCCTTGTCCCCGCGGAAATTTTCGAGGATGTTAAGTTTCATTGTGAATTCACGGCCTGTGTCAAGGCCGGCGGCTGTGGAAAAAATATCGGATGACCGGATTTCCAAATCCAATATTGTGCGCCATGAAGGTTTCGATACTTCATAAAAAGGTTTTAAAGAGGTGAAAACCGGAATCTTTGAATTTTTTTCGATTACTGGTATGAGATCCGGCCCCCGGTTGCCCATTGCCAGAATCCTTGCATATAGCGGGCCTTTATCCCATATTTTAAAAGCCTCTTCCTCTTTCAGGTCGATCAATATGTGATAAAGCGTCCGGGCTATCCTGGTTTTCGGATATCTCTTGGTCGAACAGGAATCAATGAAATCACACAGACCGGACGCTTTGGATATATTTGATTTAAGGCGATTCTCAAATCCCTCGGAAACACCGTGGAACCTTCTCAATTCAGCACCGCTCAATGCGGCGATTCTGTAAAACACCGCATCGCGAAGCATTTCAGGTGATATAACCGTTTGTCCGGCACCGTAGAAATCGGCCAAAACCCCGTACGAGGATTCAGGAAGATAAGGCCGGACTGAAGGAATCCCTTTTTCCAGGAGGCTTTTCCTTATTGCTGAAGCGCTGGGATATTCACCCGATATGTCCTCGTCCTTATATGCCTTTGCGATTCTGGGGATCGCCACAGGCCTTATAGGAGCACCTGCTCTTTTTATCGCCTTGACATATTCAATGCCCAGTATATTGTTCGAACCCGATAGGATTTCCCCGATTTCGGGATTCCCAATAAACTTTTCAAGTGCGGCTGAACGCGCCAGGGGATAGGAAAAGCCTTCTGAAAGATAATTTTTGAGCAACACCCTGTAGTCTTCCGGTTCATCAAGCAAAATATCCGCAATATGGTCAAACAGTCCGATGTCACTGTTTTCGGAACCGAACACAAGGGAATCGACTATGCCCAGCCTCTCCATCATTGCAATTGAGGAAGCCGCATAATATTCGGCGCTGCTGCATGAAAAAACGGACGGAAGTTCGAATACGATGTCGGCACCGTTCATTACAGCGGCTTCAGCCCTTAGATTTTTAGGAAGTATTGCAGGTTCGCCCCTTTGAAGAAAATCTGAGCTCATTATGCAAACAACATATTCGCCGTCGGGAAGGGAACGGGCCCGGTTCATATGATTCAGATGGCCGTTATGAAAAGGGTTGTATTCACAAACAATTCCTGTGGTTCTCATATCGATCTATACGTTGAAACGGAAAAGTATCACATCGCCGTCATTAACCGTATATTCCCTTCCTTCACTTTTTATCAGCCCTTTTTCACGAGCCGTCACCATATCGCCGCATTGTTCCAAGGTGTCAAAAGGGATCACTTCGGCCCTGATGAAACCCCTTTCGATATCGGAGTGGATCTTGCCCGCGGCTTCCGGCGCCGATGTGCCCCTTTTTATTGTCCAGGCTCTCGCTTCCTTGGGTCCAGCTGTAAGAAAACTAATCAAATCTAACAGGGAATAGCTTTGGGATATCAATTTTTCCAGCCCCGTCATCCCGATGCCCAGCTCCTTTAGCATCTCCTGCTTCTCTTCTTCTTCAAAAGATCCTATTTCCTCTTCAAGCTTTGCGCATATGCTTACAACCCGTGAATCCTCATGTGCGGCAATCTCTTCCAGGGCGGTGACATAATCGTTTTTGTCCACAAAAGACTCCTCGTCGGTGTTGGCTATGTAAAGCACGGGTTTTGAAGTCAGGAGGAAAAGCTCCCTGTAGAAATCCGCTTCATTATCGGATACCTCGAAAGTGCGCGCCGGGAAACCGGATTCAAGATGGGTGCGAAGCCGCTGATAGAAATCGGTCATGCGGGAATAGACCTTATCCCCGGTTTTTATGAGTTTGGCCGTCCGTTCCATTTTCTTGTCAAGCGCCTCAAGATCGGAAAAAATCAATTCCAGATTGATAATCTCCACATCCTTTCCGGGGTTGACGGTTCCGTCCACATGAACCACATTTTCATCATCGAAACATCTGACCACATGACAGATTGCGTCAACCTGCCTTATATGTGAAAGAAAACGGTTTCCAAGGCCCTCGCCCCTGCCGGCACCCTTTACAAGCCCCGCAATATCGACAAATTCAATAACCGCATGGGTCTTTTTTTCAGAATTGTATAACCTTTTAAGGAAATCAAGCCTGTCATCAGGGACGGGCACGACCCCCAGGTTCGGTTCTATTGTGCAAAAAGGATAATTGGCGGCCTCTGCGGCCCCCGCTTTTGTCAATGCGTTAAACAAAGTGCTTTTGCCGACATTTGGCAAACCTACGATTCCCAGTTTCATAATTACCGCCTGTTTTTTATAATTATATACTGACGGGGCCCGGGGCACAAGACGGCGTCCCTGTGACGCAGGCGCTTGTCGACAACCTTGAAATCACCGGTTGTAATTAATGTATAGCGGGCTTGTCCATGCCTTGTGACCGTTGTTTTGCACAATCTTGACCCAGTACGCGTTCAACCCTTCCCTGATGTTGGCGTCTATGAACCTAAGGTCGACGGAGCTTTGCATAGCTTCCGGCGGATGTCCCGCCCGGATTTCAAGATTGACGCCGCCGGCACCCGCCGCAATATCCCGGTTTGCGATGTCTGAGGCTTTGAACCTCATATTGCCGTGGTTGGTTATGACTTCGATAACGGTCCGGGGGGTCTTTATCATTTCAAGCTCGAACCCGTCGGTGTCGCCTGAAGTGTTTGATGTGAATTTCAACAGGTTGCCCGATATCAATTCGACATCACCGGTCTTTTTCAAAACATCGTATTCAATGACTTTGGTTATCGTCCCGTGGGTCACTTTGATTGAGCCTTCCCACAAAGCCTTTTTTGCCCGGCTTCTGATGCGTACACCGCTCCATTCTATGAATATCTTCGACATATCGCGGGGACGGTTTTCGTTTAGCGAAAAAGCCGTTTCGAGATTGCGCATGACATACAGGTTCCGGATCGGGGCGGTCCCTATGGCGTGTATTTCAATGACGGGAGGGGAGTCGGCGTCGAATTCGTCTCCCATCATATGCCCTTGGCACCGGACATCCGCTATTATCCTTTCGCCGCTTGTGCCGTAGCAGTGTCGTGATTTTAATGCATCCCAAATTGATTTGCGATCCAGGCTGTCGGCAAAAACCGCGGTATAGCCGCCTTTGACATCGAAAGAAACAAAGCCCCCCCTTGAGGATACCTCGGTGGGGAATGAGAGCCCGGGACGGCAGGAATGGTCATCGCTTGCGGCTATGACACCGGGTTTGAAGCCGCGGGCCAGGGCATCCCTGAAAAACCATTCGAAAGAGCCGTGATGGGAGTGTATTTCCACCACCGGAATGAAATCG
>CAZWVS010000081.1:2381-8472 GCA_964636935.1 uncultured Clostridiaceae bacterium | reverse complement strand
AAGTCCTCCATATGGATTGCCGCCATCGGGTCGTTTGTCGCCATTGTCATTGTTAAGATGCTTTTTGGCGGAATCGGCAAGAATATTTTCAATCCGGCTATGGCTGCAAGGGTTTTCCTTACGGTTTCATTTGCGGGGCATATGACAACCTGGTATGCCCCGGGGATCGAAGGGACGACTTCAGCCACACCGCTGTCCATGGCTCAAAGCGGAATGACAACGGGATATATGGATCTTTTCCTCGGGAATGTGCCCGGCAGTTTAGGTGAGACAAGTGCGGCGGCGCTACTGCTCGGTTTTCTCTGGCTTATTTCAAGAAAAGTCATAACATGGCACATACCGGTTTCATTCATGGCAACGACAGCCCTTATGACATTCATATTCGGACAGGACCCCCTTTTCCATGTCCTGTCGGGAGGTTTGATGCTGGGCGCCATTTTCATGGCTACGGATTATGTGACTTCCCCGACGACATGGAAAGGAAAATTGATTTTCGGATTCGGGTGCGGGCTCATAACAGCCGCAATAAGGGTTTTCGGCAGTCTGCCGGGAGGTGTGTCCTTTTCGATCCTGTTTATGAACGCGGTAGTTCCGCTTATTGACAGATATACGGTGCCCAGGAGTTTCGGAGGGGTGAAAAAGCATGCGTGAAATTATAAAACCCGCTGTCAGCCTTTTGATAATATGCGCTTTGATCACATTTTCGGTGGCGTTGGTGTTCAACATAACCAAAGACACAATCGAGGCCAGGGAGTGGGAAGAGCTGAATAACGCCATGAGCGAAGTCCTTCCCGGAGGAGCCCCTTTTGAGGATATAACCGAAGACATGGAAAATATCGGAAACGGTGATGACGGGGCACGCCTTGCGGACGCCTTCGAGTCGGAAAAGGGATATGTTTTCAGCTTCACGGTTAATGGATACGGCGGCGAAATGACCGTCATAGTGGGGATAGGCCGCGATGGCGATATAAGCGGACTCAGGGTGGGCTCAAACACTGAAACGCCCTCCCTTGGCAAAAAGGCGGAAGAGGGGTTTTTCACTTCCCGGTTTGAAGGGGTCGGAGCGAATGAGGATATTGAAGAAGCCGTCGATGCAATCAGCGGAGCGACAGTGACATCGAAAGCGGTCATGAGGGCTGCGTCCGCAGCGGGTGAATATTACACGGAATATTCCGGAAAGGGGGACTGATGAATAGATTGTACAAGGAATTCATCAAAGGGCTGATAAAGGAAAACCCCATATTCGTTCTTGTGCTTGGGATGTGTCCCACTCTCGCGATAACCACCTCCGCCGAAAACGGCATCGGGATGGGGGTTGCCGCCATGGTGGTCCTTCTGGGTTCGAACATTGTGATATCCCTTTTAAGGAAATTGATACCGGACAAGGTCAGAATCCCGGCATATATAACCGTAATCGCGGGATTTGTAACCGTTGTCCAGTTATTGCTCAAAGCCTATCTGCCAGACCTGGACAAGCAATTGGGAATATTCATCCCCCTCATAGTGGTAAACTGCATAATTCTCGCCCGCGCCGAGATGTTTGCGAGCAAGAACGGGATTCTCCCTTCAATAGCGGACGCCCTTGGAATGGGTCTTGGATTCACAGCCGCGCTTTTTGTGATCGGCTCGGTTCGTGAAATATTGGGATCCGGCACGTTTTTCGGTTTGGACCTGACGGGAGGGGACATTCCGTCAATGACTTTGTTCATACTTCCACCGGGAGGCTTCCTGATGCTCGGTCTTTTAATGGGCTTGTTCAACAAACTCACTAAAAAGAACCCCACTGCCGAGGTCACATGCGAAACATGCCCCCTGCAGTGCGGCGCAAGGAAGGAGGCCGTTGAATGAAAGAAATGATTTTCGTAATAATGGGGACCATATTGGTGGAAAACTTCGTATTGCAGAAATTCCTGGGAGTGTGCCCCTTCCTCGGAGTTTCAAAAAAAATGGATTCGGCGCTGGGTATGAGCGGCGCGGTCATATTCGTCATGACACTGGCTTCGGCTGTGACCTGGGCGGTGAACGAATACATATTGATACCGAACAACCTCGATTTTTTAAGGACTATTTCATTCATACTTGTCGTAGCCGCACTGGTCCAGTTTGTGGAGATAGTTTTGAAAAGGTTTATTAAACCGTTATATGAAGCCCTTGGTATATATCTGACCCTCATAACGACAAACTGCGCGGTGCTCGGGGTTGCGCTGTTGAACATACAAAGGACCTACGGATTCGGGATGTCCGTGCTTTACGGGTTTTCCGCGGGGCTGAGTTTCATGGTCGCCCTTATTTTGTTTTCAGGAATAAGGGAGCGTCTTGAAACCGCCGATGTGCCGAAGGCCTTCAAAGGCCTTCCGATCGCGCTGATTTCGGCTGCTTTCCTTTCGTTGGCATTTATGGGTTTTCAGGGGTTGTTCACATTTTAGTAAACGGATTGGTTGGGGAGTGAAATGAATTCAAATTTGATAACGGCTGTAGCGTATATAAGCGGACTCGGACTTCTGTTCGGCATAATACTTGCCGTCGCATCCAAGCTTTTTGCAGTCCGGCAGGATCCCATGGTGGAAAACGTTTTATGCAGCCTTCCGGGTGTGAACTGCGGAGCCTGCGGATATTCGGGATGTGAAGCTTATGCCAAGGCCGTGGTTTCGGGGGAAGCCGACATAACATTATGCACCGTTGGCGGAAAGGCGGTGGCGTGCAAAATCGCCGAACTGACCGGACGGGAAGCTGGCGACCCGGTGAGAAAGGTTGCCAGGGTGTTGTGCGGGGGAACGAGCGGCAACCGGAAAACAGGCTTTGAATACGAAGGACTTGAAACCTGTGTCGATGCCGCCATGTTATACGGCGGAGACAATGTGTGTTCATTCGGATGCCTCGGAAGAGCCGACTGCATGAGAGCCTGTCCCTATGATGCGATAACAATGGTCGACGGGGTTGCATTCATTATCGAAGATAAATGCATGAGCTGTGAAATCTGTGTTGGAGCGTGTCCAAAGGGCATCATAGAAATGGTGCCGGAGGATGCAGCCGTGACAATAGCATGTTCCAATAAGGATAGGGGGGCGGTCGCAATGAAGGGTTGCAGCACCGCATGCATAGCCTGCGGCAAATGTGTCAGGGAATGTCCTGTCGACGCAATAGAAATAAATCATTTCCTGGCTAAAATCGATTATGACAAATGCATAAACTGCGGGAAATGCATAAAAGTGTGCCCGACCGACGCAATACTTAGATATAACGACAGGCGAAAGATATTGAAAAGGAAAAACGCGTGATTAAAAAGGAAGCCCGGTGGCTTCTTTTTTTATAAGGCAAAACAAACAATCAGAAGAGGTGCGGCGGTTAAAAGGTGTCATATTGAAAGGCATACAATGTCGCCATGGTGTATAATAATTCATGACGATACGGGCTCGTTTTGAAATTATTCCGTATGACGGAGGAACGATTTGAAAATCATAGACGGCAATATGAAATTATTCGGCAAGATCAGTGTTATGGACCTTTTAATAATAATGCTTGTTCTTGCGGTCATCGCCGCCGCGGCCGTATATTTCGGCAGGCACGGGACCGGGTTCGGAAATGTTGAAACAACACCCATAATTTACGAAGTCATGGTGAAACAGGTTGAGGACGGTGAAGATGAAAACATTTCCGCAGGGGACAAGGTATTGGACCGTGTAAAGGGATATGACAGGGGCGTTGTGCAGGAAGTGCGGATGGTTTTGCATTCAGAGAAAACTACGGACCTGACAACGGGCAGGCAACGGCTTGAGGAGTACCCGGACCTTTACGACATGATTGTAAGGATTAACGCCGATGCGGAGGTTACGGACAGGTACGTGATGCTTTCGGGAAACAGGATGGATATCGGCAAAGAGGCATATCTGCAGATAGGCGAAAAGGTTTATAAAAGCTGGGTTTCGTCAATCGAGATATCCGGAAAGGAGCCGGTTGAATGAAGACAATTGATGAGAAAGGCCGTCTTTTCGGGCTGATAAACCTTTTTGACCTGCTGGTGATCCTGTTGATAGTGGCTTTTGTTGCCGGAGCCTATTATGTTTTTTTCAGGGATGACGGACAAGGCGCCGGTGAAAGCATAACAGTCGAATATGAACTGCTCCTGGAAGAACCGAGGAAAGACCTGTACATAGATGCGTTCGCGCCGGGGGAAAAGGTTTATTTTAAGGAAAGCGACATTCTGATCGGAACAATCAGGGAAATCAAAGCCGAAGAGGCATGGGAATATGAAGCCGACATGTACGGAAACTGGGTCAAACAGCCGACGGAAGGTTACTATGACATCACCCTTGTTATTGAAGCGGATGCCATAAAGGCTGAAAGCGGTTATATAATACACGGCAACTGGAACGCCTTCGAAGGGACGTCCGTGGAATTTTCCACCAGGAGATATACCACAATCGGCATGGTTGTGTCACTGGAGGAAAAATGACAGCAAGAAACATCCTCATTGTAACAATGGCGCTGGGGATAGGGGGCGCGGAAACCCACATAGTCGAACTTTCCAAAAAGCTTGTCGAGAAAGGACATCGCGTATGGGTTGTTTCCAACGGAGGGGTTTTTGTCCGTGTGATAAAGGAAAAAGGGATAAGGCACATCAAAGCCCCGTTGCACAGGAAAAGCATATCATGTCTTGTAAAGTCATACCGAACTATAAGAAGAACGATAATTTTTGAAAACATCGACATAGTGCATGCCCATGCGAGGATACCGGCTTTTGTATGCAATCACGTATGTAAAAAACTGAAAGTACCTTTTGTCACAACTGTACATGCCGAATTCAAGACATCACCGGTTCTCAGAATGTTTACACGATGGGGGAGCCATTCCCTTACCGTAAGCGAAGACATCAGGGAATATCTGCTTAACAACTACAATTTTGAAGAAGAAAAGGCAATGCTTACCGTAAACGGAATAAACGACGAGATATTCCACCCCGGTCCGCCTGATGGGAATGTGCTTCGGGAATTTGGAATCAATTCTGGAGATTTTGTGATAACCACGATCTGCAGGCTTGACAGGGGCAGCGCCAGGACCGCCGCCATGCTTTTGGATAATGCGGGGCGGCTGTATGGGAAAATTGAAGGGTTGAGGATATTAATCGCAGGCGACGGGGATTTGTACGAAAGATATTTAAGCAAAGCCCAGGCGATAAACAAAAAATACAAGAGTGAAATCGTGACGATGACGGGGGCGAGAGGGGATGTGGACGCCATATTGTCGGTCTCCGACATTTTCACAGGCATCAGCAGGGCCGCGCTGGAGGCAATGTCCATGGAAAAACCCGTGGTCCTATGCGGTGATTTCGGTTACCTTGGAATATTGGATGAAAAAAACCTCAATGAGGCAATCCGGACGAACATGACCTGCAGGGGATCGAGGGAAGCCGACAGTGACGAGCTGGTTAAGGATCTTCTTCTGTTATACGGTTCATCCGAATTAAGGCGGGAGAAAGCGCAATTCAATCGTGAGATAGTGCGCAAACACTATTCCGTAGACAAAATGGCACACGATGCGGAGCGGTTGTATTCCATGGCGCTGGAGGAGGCCGAAGGTGGGCCGGCATACTATCATGCGGTCATATCGGGATACTACGGTTTTGACAACAGCGGGGATGAAGCCATGCTTTCATCCATAATCCATGAGTTGAAAAATGTAAAAGATGATATCAGGTTGCTGGTGCTTTCAAAAAAACCTAAAAGAACAAGTAAGAAGCACGGTGTGGACTCAACGGCCAGGGCCAACCCGTTGACAGTTATAAAAGCGCTTTCAATGACAGGAATGCTTATAAGCGGCGGAGGCAACCTGGTCCAGGATCTGACAAGCTTCCAATCGATGCTTTATTACACGGGATTGATAAATTATGCAAAAAGCAGGGGTCTCAAGGTCATGCTTTACGCAAACGGGATAGGCCCGCTTATAAGGGATATTTCTAAAAAAATTGCAGCGGATGTCCTTAACAAGGTGGATGTGATTACGGTCAGGGAGAAAAATTCCTATGAAATATTGAATAACATAGGAGTGAACAAACCCGAAATCCTGGTAACCGCCGATGCGGTGATGAGTGTAA
>CAZWVS010000081.1:0-2281 GCA_964636935.1 uncultured Clostridiaceae bacterium | reverse complement strand
GTGGTATATGACCCCAAAGTGCGGTTTTTCATAGAAATGATGGAACAGCTGGACGGCGGGGACGTAGAGACACTCAAAATAAGGGATATTACAAAAATGATTGACCATGTGATGGACAATCTGGAACTTTACAAAGAAAAAAGCAGGGACAAGATAAGGGAGCTGAGAAAACTGTCAATTGAAAACGCATATATAGCGAAGCGGCTTCTGGAAAGGGATTCGATTTTATCAGATGAATAAAAAAGCGGTTAAAATAATCGGGTTTCTTATGATAATGACACTGGCAAGCAAGCTGCTCGGGCTGGCCCGCGAAATATTCCTGGCGGGCTATTACGGCGCCGGCGTGGAAGCGGCGGCGTTCTCGACTGCCGTCGACATACCGCTTAAATTCTTCGACCTGGCCTTCGGGGCGGCTGTAACCTCCACATTTATTCCGGTGTTCAACAAATATCTAAAAGATGAGGACACGGAGGGTGGGTTCCTCTTCGCGTCCAGGTTTGTAAACATCGTGCTTTTGATGACTTCCGCGCTTTCGATACTGGGCATGATATTTTCGGAACAGCTTGTGATGATATTCCTGCCGGGCGGAAGCGAAGAGGTGAGACAGCTTGCCTCGACGCTGCTTACCATACTCTTCCCCACGGCGGCGATGGCGGGGCTGACATTTTCCATGATAAGCATTCTCCAGTCACTTCAGCAATTCACGGTTCCCGCCATGATAAGCCTTTTTCCCAACCTCCTTACAATAATATATCTTCTTACGATGAACAAACGCTTCGGGATAAAAGGGCTTGCTGTGGCTTTCCTGCTGGCGTGGATCATGCAGGCGGCCATACAGATACCGTTTATAAAAAAGGAAAGATTCATCTACACCCCTTCATTCAATTTTAGGGATCCGGGGCTTAAAAGCGTGTCGAAGATGGCTCTTCCCATCATATTCAGCTCCTGGGTCCAGCCTGTTTCCATATTCATGCTGGGGGCTTTTGCGTCATTCATGGGGGATGAATCCCTGGCGGCGGTGAAATATGCAAACAGGATTTATATAATACTGGCGGGCATATTCGTTTTCGCAATGATGAATTATCTTTTTCCGATGATGTCCCGTCAGGCGGGGGATGTGCCGTCCGAGGAATTCAAGACAACATATAAAAGGGCGTTTGAAAGTTTGTGCTTCTTTATAATACCGCTTTCCGTGGGAGCTTTCATTTTAAGTTCAAACCTGATATCGGTGGTTTATGAAAGAGGGGCCTTCTCCCGTGAGGCGGCCCGTCTCACTTCAGGGGCGTTTTCCGGATTCGCCCTTGCCATATTCGGGTTTTCACTGTTTGAAGTGACGTCCAAGGCTTATTATGCAATGAAAAAAGTTGCCGCGCCCACTGTGGCATCCGCAATTGCAATGGCGATAACATTCTTTTTGGCATATATGGCTGTTTTCAAGCTGGAAGCCGGCTTGTGGTCGATAAGCCTCGCTTTTTCCATAGGCATAACAGTTGCGGCGATAATATTGCTATTGCTTTTCAATAAAAAAACAGGAGGCATATTAAAGGGTAGAAGCATTAGCGAGATGTTAAAAGCCCTCGCGGCTTCGGCGGTCATGGGCGCAGTGGTAATGCTTTTCAGAAATTTGATAATCGATGTGTCCGATGCGGGTTTTGCGGGAACGCTTTTCCTCACGACGGCCGCCGCGGCTGCGGGTCTTGTCACATATCTTATTCTCATGGCCCTTTTGAAGTCGCCGACTTTCGGATATTATTACAGATGGGTGAAGGGAAGACTGAAAGGGGGGGCATCAATTGAATAGCGGCATAATAAAATGCGTTTCATCGGGAATATCGCGATTAATGAACGTGATAGAAAACAGTTATTGCAGCAAGGTGTTCACATCCTTTTCAAGATGTTTTAAAAAGACGGTAAAAGCGAGTGTGGCGTTTAAGACTTTTTGCACACCGCCGAAAGAAAGCGGGGCGGTTGCAAAAAACAGCTTTTTCATAAGTGGTTTGTCAAAAGTAAAAAAGACCATAAGTCCCGCTTTTGAAAAAGTGAAAGCCGGCATCGATGGATTATTAAGAAGTTCAACAATAATTCAAAGATCATATGATTTTTATTCGAATCTGCTTTTACAGCCTGTTTGTGTATACGGAACCACAGGAATTTCCGCGGCGGCTTCATATCTGATGTTTTCATATATGAAGGGAGGGTTAACAAAGTTCAGCATGACGGCCGGCATCTCGCTCATGTTGGTGTCGGTGCTGCTTGTTTTTGGAAAGACCTCACTTTATGC
>CAZWVS010000080.1:0-8507 GCA_964636935.1 uncultured Clostridiaceae bacterium | reverse complement strand
CTCTTTTATGTTCTCTATCCTGGAACGGGATTCCACCGAATTGTCCTTTTTATATGAGTCGATGATTCCTGTCTTTTCAAGCACATCGTCGTACAAATCTTCAATTTCTTTATCCCGTGCCGCTTTTTTCAGCTTCTCTATAATATCGGTGAATTCTTTCAAGCGCTGGGCGCAGCTCCCCAATACAGGATATTCGTGGGCATCAATGGCGACTTCATACATGCTCTTTCCCGTTTCCAGCGCTATTGCCTCAATTTTTGACAATGTGACGTTGCCGATTCCCCGTTTTGGTTCGTTTATAATCCTTTTTAGTTGTATGTTGTCGTCCGTATTCACCAAAATCTTCAAATACGCAAGGACATCTTTAACTTCCTTGCGCTGGAAGTAGCTCAATCCCCCGTAGATCCTATAAGGTATTTTCCTTTCCCTTAGCGCCTGTTCGATATTTCTCGACTGGGCGTTCATCCTGTAAAGGATGGCGAAGTCTTCATATGAGCGTCCCTCTTCCACACCTTTTTGAATTATATTGGCGGTGAAATAGGCCTCCACCGCATTGTTGTCCGCCCTGTAATATCTTACCTTGCCACCCTTGCCTTTGTCCGACCACAAGGTTTTTTCCTTTCTTCCGAAATTGTTGCGTATGACGTCATTCGCCGCGGAAAGTATGTTTGCCGTGGACCTGTACTTCTGTTCCAACCTTATAACAAGGCATCCGGGGTAGTCTTTTTCAAAATCAAGTATGTTCCGTATATTTGCGCCCCTCCATCCGTATATGGACTGGTCGTCATCCCCAACGACAAATATGTTTTTGTGTTTTTCAGACAATAATCTTGCAAACTCATATTGGGCGGTATTGGTGTCCTGGTATTCGTCTATGAGGATGTGTCTGAAAGCCGATTGAAAATATTTCCTGGCGTTGTCATCCTCCCTCAGCAGTCGTACAGCGTTGAAAATCAGGTCGCCGAAATCCATTGCGTTGTTCTCAACCATATGTTCCTGATAGCACTTATATACCTTTCCTATTATGGAAAGCCTGAAATCACCGTTGTTTTGATCCATGAACTCCCCAGGCCCCGTCAGTTCGTCCTTTGACCTGTTGATATGGTGCATGATTGACTTCGGAGGGAAAAGCTTGGGGTCTATATCCAACTCCTTGAGGCAGTCCTTTACAAGCACTTTCTGGTCATCCATGTCATAAACCACAAAACCCTTCCTATATCCTATCGACTCCGGCGATATGCGAAGCATTTTAAGGCACATTGAATGGAATGTTCCTATCCAAGGGAACCATATCCCCCCTCCGAACATATCCGCCACACGCCTGTTTATCTCCCGTGCCGCCTTGTTTGTGAACGTAATAGCAAGTATTGATTCCGGATTTACATTTTTCTCATTTACCAGGTAAGCCAGTCTTGCCGTCAACACCCTGGTTTTCCCGCTTCCCGCACCTGCCAGCACAAGAACCGGTCCGTCGCCTGCGGTAACCGCCTCCATCTGCCTGTCGTTCAATTTGTCTGAAAATAAAGCCATCAATCCTCCCGTAACACTCAGCCGTCAGTCGTTCATTATACAATATGGTTCGTTTTATTTCAATTTCCCCTGTGCCGTCCCGTTTGCTGCGTTTTAAACAAACACAAACGGTATGCGGTTTCGTTTTATTTGCGCATACCGTATGTTTCCGGGGATTTTTTCACAATGAATTCGTGTTTCGCGAAACATCCCTTCCTACAAGATTATACCAAAAAAAGCCGGGACACATGTCCCGGCTTTCAACAATTTTCTCAGACTTCCGGTTCTATGAGACCGTAATCGCCTTTTTTCCTTTTGTACACAACATTTATTTCATCGTCTTCGGCATTTCTGAACATGAAAAACTCGTGACCGATCAACTCCATTTGCAGAATCGCTTCCTCAACAGACATGGGTTTGATGGAAAATCTCTTTGCTTTGACCACATTGAATTCCTCTTCACTTACAGATTCGTCTTCTGTGAAATCCTCGAATGCACCCGAATGGAACTTTTTCTCCAGTTTCGACTTATGCCTTCTGATTTGTCTATCTATGGTGTCAACAGCTTTGTCTATGACGGTCAGCGCGTCATCGTTTTCCGCTTCAGCCCTGTAAATCATGCCTCTGTGGATTATCGTTGACTCGAGTTTTATAAAAGTGCCGTGCTTGCTGCTGCTGAAAAGCAAATCGGCTTCAGCCTCCCGTTTGAAATACTTTTCCAGCCTTCCGAACTTCTTTTCAGCCCATGCTTTTAAATCATCGGTTACATTCATGTTCTTCCCGCTGATTATGATTTTCATATGCCTCTCCTTTCGTTAACAAATGCATTGATGTGATATGGATATTATATACCCCTTACAATGCCCGTTCAATTATATAATTTTGTTCGTATGCCGTTTTTAGTATTCATCATATACGACGGCCGCAAGATATAATCCCGACGGCGGGAGTGTCGGCCCCCCCTCGTTTCTGTCCCGTGATTCTATAATGCGGGAAATGCTTTCCGGCTCTATTTTCCCGGTCCCGGCATACAGGAGGGTTCCGCACATTATTCTCACCATATTGTATAAAAATCCGTTTCCATATAAAGAGACCCTTATCAAATCACCATGTTTTTCAACTTCGGATTCATATATTGTCCTTATGTAATCATTTACACTGCTGCCTGTTGACATGAATCCGGAGAAATCATGCGTTCCGCAAAAATATGCCGCTGCTTTTTGCATTCTGTCCAAATCTATCTCTTTTCTATAAAAATAAGCCCTGTTTTCGTAAAAAGGTGATCTGCATTCCCTGTTTAATATGAGATATTCATAACGTTTGCCCTTCGCGGAGAATCGGGCATGAAAGTCATCGGGCACGGCTTTTGATGATATTATGGAAATATCCCGCGGAAGGACAGAATTCAAGGCTTTGCAGATTGATTCCGGCGGAATGGTTGATTTTGTTTTGAATGTGGCCGTCTGTGCAAGCGCGTGAACCCCTGCATCCGTCCTGCCGGAACCATATATACGGGTTTTATCACCCGTGATGTTGAAAATGGACTCCTCGATTTTCTGCTGTATGCTGATTCCGTTGTTCTGCATCTGCCAGCCGCAATAGTTTGTCCCGTCATATTCGATTGTAAGCAATATGTTCGTCATTGAATCATCGGATGGATTGTTCGTCCAGTGCGGTTGCAGGAGCTTTCGGGCAGTAATCCTCTTCAGGGATTATGGAGTCGAAATCCTTTTCTTTTCCCTTCTCCAGATATTCACATATGTGGTTTGCGACGCCGGTGCATTGTCCGACCGCCTTTGAAATCAGCTCCGGGACAGACTGGTTGCTTTCTCCGGACCCGTCCACGTATTTCCATCTTCGCTTTTTTTCATTCAAAAGGTCCACCGAGGGATAACTGTCGTCGATATAGCATTTTCTAGGAAGTGGAAGCAAATTCAGTATTCTCTTTTTTCTATTTTTCGGGTCGAAAAGAATATTTAATATATATATCATGTTTTTATGGGATTTTCTGATTTCATATGATGTTATTATTTTATTTTGGGTTTTATATATATATTCCGAAAGATATTCGACGATTTCATCCGGCAGCGGACCCGGATTGACCATTTCCGCATTTTTCACAGCAGAGGCATGGTTACCTTTGTCCCTATACCACAGTCTTTCATCCGTTGCCGCTTCTATTTCATAATGGGAAAGCTTCCTGGTGCCTTCCGAATATTTAAAGCATCCGTCGTTCACCATTGCGTACACATAAGGGTGCACCCCCTTGTCGCAGTAATAATGAGTCAGGAACCCGAGTGTATAGACAAGAAATCTTTCATATTCCTTTCCTGTGGTCGTGCTTAGAATGTCGATTGCATCTTTGAAAAACCGTCCTGTTTCAATTTGATGCATTGCGGCTCCGATCTTTCTTACAACCTTGCCGTATGGATTCCAGGGTTTAAAATAGAAAAACATATCCGGACCCTGCGCCCCAAGCATGAAAAGTTTTTCATTGTCCGCAATAAAGTGCTTTACATTTTTATCGTCAAGGCCTGCTGCAACTTTTTCAGAAAACAGGATGTGAGTCAAAATATCAGGCATGAACCCCCCTCGCCTACGCCGTTTTTCAAACGGCCATCATCAGTGTATGTCCCATTATACCACTTTTGCCCCCCGCAAAACAGTTGACCAAATGCCCCGGGCATTTGGTCAACCGTTTGCCTCGGGCATTTGGTTAAATTGGATGCGATGGTGACGTTCCTCGACTTCGTCTGCGGTACGTCACTGGCGATTGGATGCGATGGTGACGTTCCTCGACTTCGTCTGCGGTACGTCACTTAGTTAACTAAAAACCCCGGAGCAAAATTTTTGCCATGGTGTTTTTTTAATGATAAAATTGACTGGGAATATTTTCTAAAACTAAATAACGAGGAGGAAATGTTATGTTAAAGGGATTGATTCCCTCAGAAAAGTTGACTAAGGAAGAACGCAGCTGGATTTTATACGACTGCGGTAATTCGGCTTATTCAATTGCGATAACCACCGCGCTCCTGCCTATAGTATTCGGCATGTTCGATAATGTGGGGACGAGTATGACACTTGGTTATTTCAATTCCATAGCGAGTATAATAATCGCAGTTTTAAGTCCGATACTGGGCACCATAGCCGATTATAAGGACAGGAAAAAACGCTTTTTCCTGTTTTTCTTCATTACCGGTGTGATTTTCACCGCTGCCCTTGCAATGATTCCACCCTCAAGCGGCATGTGGCAGATATTGATCATATTCTACGTGCTTACAGCGGTGGGCTTCTCGGGTGCGAACATATTTTACGATTCATTTCTTGTCGATGTCACTACAAATGAAAAGATGGACAAGGTGTCGACAAGCGGTTTTGCTTTCGGTTACATATCAAGTGTGATTCCGTTTGCGATAAGCCTCGGGGTCATTTTCATTCTCGGTATGGACAAGGCGATCGGATATCAGCTCGGTTTCATAATTACAGCACTGTGGTGGGGACTGTTGACAATCCCCATGATTAGGAATGTGAAGCAGAGGTATTATGTGGAACCCGAACCCAATCCGATTAAAAAAAGCTTTATAAGGCTTGGAAAGACCTTTAAGAACATTCGTCAATACAAGCACGTATTTCTTTTTCTCATTGCATATTTCCTGTACATAGACGGTGTGGATACCATAATCAAAATGGCCGTACCCTATGCGCAAAGTGTTCTCACCCTGGATTCCGGAGACATTTTCCTTCTACTGGGAATTCTGCTTTTGATACAGATTGTTGCCTTCCCCTGTGCAATCCTGTACGGGGTTCTGGCCAAGAGGTTCTCCACAAAAGCGATGATCATAGTGGGCATACTCACATATATAGTGACCTGCGCATTCGCGTTTTTCATGACCGAGGTCTGGCATGTTTTCATACTGGGGGCGTTAATAGGTTCGGCCCAAGGCGGGATACAGGCATTAAGCAGATCCTACTACGCCAAGATTATTCCAAGGAAGAACTCAAACGAATTTTTCGGCTTTTACAACATATTCGGGAAATTCGCCGCAATCATCGGGCCTTCCCTTATGGCGTTCACCACGACAGTCACAGGTGCCGCCAAATACAGCATATTCGCCCTGGTGCCTTTATTCCTGGCAGGGTTGTTTGTCTTCATATCACTGCCTTCGGTTAAAAAGAAAGCTCCCCCTGTGGAGGCATGATAATTGTCGTTTATATATGAAGGGCCGTCGGACGACGGCCCTTTCACTATAAAAGATTATAACGGAGGATACACCAACTCGTCGTTTTTAACCCCTGTGTTTATCCTTCCCCAATCCATTCTAAAGCGCGGTATTTCATATTCATAATACCATCTGATGCTGACCGGTCTTCCTATGAAATATCCGTGGAAAAGGGCGCACTTTGTAATTTTTTCATCGATTATGCCTATCGGTTTCACGTCCTTGAACAGAGAAGGGTCCTCTTCGGTTTCAATATACTTCATCAAAGCCTTCATATGTCCCGCCGCCTGTTCGGGATCCCTGCTGTATACTTTTCCCTCTTTCCATGAAGGTTGCCTCCTGTTTATATAGACCGGGGTGCAAACGGCAAACCCGCCGTCCCTTTGCAGAGCTTTCATATATATGAAATCCCCGGCTGTTTCAGAAGCCTGCAAAACGAAACTTTTACAAAAATCCATGTTCTCCGGCTTGAATGTCTTAATATTGTACTTTCCCGAAACCAGGGATATGCTTTCAATTATATCGGTCCCCCTGAATTCCATATCGATTTTGTAGTGGTCGCTTTCATCAATTTCATCACCGTAGCCGGCTTCATTGACTCCGAACCAGAGATACATTCTCTGATCGGTCACGGCATAGGTGTGTCTCTTCCCGAGGGCTTCCCAGATCGAGTCACGGTTCAAGGAAGCCGCTCTTGCCGCTGTTACGGGGCCGGTTCCGTAAGCGCTGTCCCTCTTATTTAGATATTTGCCGAACCTCCCCCTCGATTCTTCGATAGTGCGTGGCCCGCCCATAAGCCCGTAGTGAAGATCCGAACACCCGAGAACCGCCGGTCTGAAACCCCTGTCCAGGGATTCCTGCAGCAGCCACTCGGCATTTCCGAAGGCGCTTATAACCTCGACGAATTTTTCGTTTTCAGGCAGATATTCGTCCCAGCGCGGAATTTTACCGCCGATGTGAACCTCCATTATGACATCGTCCCGCGAAGCGTAAGTCTTTTCCAGTTCGCTCATGGGTATTCGGTAGTCGGGTGGAATCTGCTCGTTTATGTTCTTAAATATGACCTGCCTGTCGCCTTCCGGCTTCGGATGGGCCTCATATGCGAGAAAGGGTATGTATCTGCCTTCTTCTTCCGTCTCCCTGCAGGCCGCCTTATATTCATCCCATATGGTGGTTCTGTCCGTCTGCGGATACGACATCGGTCCCGGTGCTGAAAAATCCATGCGTCCGATATCACGCGCCTGTTCATGCCTCGAAAGCGGCGACACCTTGTCGTTGTTCACATGCATAAGGTGCATGGATGAATCCCCCCATCCGTGCGCATGCAGATCCCCCCAGTAGATATAGTGTCCGGGTTCATCCTTGACAATCATGGGGTTGGAATAATAAACGGAGTTCTCGCCTTTGATGTTGGCTTTCAACCTGTAAGTACCCTCTTTGCTGAATGTTACCCCTTCAAGAATCCCCATCCCCCCGGTCATCTCCAATTCCTTGTCTTCGAAAACAATGGTTTTTGCAAAGTCTTTTATGAGATTTCCGCATCTGTCAAAGGCACCTATGTGCAACCTCTGCGGTTCGCCTGTTTTTGAAACAGTGGGTCCGAGGATTCTTAAAAACACCTTGTCCTCCCTTGCCACGACTTCAAACTCGAAAGGTGTTCCTTCAATTGGAAGCAATTCGTCGTCACCGCAGCCCGCCTCAATAAACAGATAGGATTTGCCGGCTGTCCAGTATGTGTTTGATCCCGTTCCGCCCCTGCCGGTATCGCCGATTCGTATTTTTATGCAATCCCCCTTCTTGAAACCGCCATTCATGATATGAAGGCGACACACTTTGCTAAATCCCGGAATCCTTTCCGAAAGCCTTATCTGGGCGCTCCCGGTGTTTTTCAATGTTATGTAGTCTTTCCCGGATGGATTTGTCTGCTGCATTTCATGCGCGAAACTTCCGTTGTAGAGAAACAGGCTTATCCGGGAATCTTTTTTCATCCTTTTGCCTTCATTTATAATGTTTATTTCCCATGTCCCCGCAGTTGCCGCCGGCACTTTGAACCTGTCACCGGAGTACACCTTTCCGCAAGAATCATTGAAATTCAATTCTAAATGCAGTTTCAAATCGGAATATTTGTCGCTTTTTATTCCGGTGAACCTGTCCATGTAGTCCGGGCCGCTATCCCATTTTGTGTTGTTTGTCATTTAATCCACCTCCAATATTTTGTAAGCTTTAAGCAATTGTTTTGAATGCTCCTCCCAGTTGAGACCGCTTTCAATGGCTTTTCTTCCGTTCATCCCCATAATTTTCGCCTTCGCCGGGTTTTCAAGAAAAAATTCCATTGCGCTTTTTATCTCCCCGATGTCCAGCGGATCCACACAAATTCCGCAGTCATATCTTTCCACGACCTCCGACATGCTTTTGAAATCCGATGCTATAACCGGAATTCCCGCAGCCATATATTCATATATCTTCGTAGGTGTGTCTATCATGTTGTTCGGATAGGGCTTAAAAAGGCATACTCCGCATATGGACTCCTCATAGACTTTCCTGACTTCCCGTCTGTCCAAATAGCCCGAATAAACGATATTTGATCCGGCTTTTTTGATAAAGCTCTCGTAATTGTCTTGGTCGATCCTGCCGGCAATCTCAAAAACCATGTCTTTTGTCTTACCGGCCGCGATGCACATCGTATCAAAACCCCTCTCATTCCACACGGCGCCTGCATAACAGATTTTCCTTTTTTTCATCTTTAAGAGCAGTTCGCGTATGGCCTGTGTGTCTATT
>CAZWVS010000079.1:3114-8696 GCA_964636935.1 uncultured Clostridiaceae bacterium | reverse complement strand
AAACTTATAATACTAAAAACTTTTTAATTTTAACCCCCGGGGGTTAATCTTTATAATTGGTGAGATTTTCAGGGGGCGTAGTGGTGGTCGACGGTTATGACGGAGGTGAAGCCTTTGTCGATTTCGTAGATTTTGGACTTAACCCGTTTAATCAATTCATCGTCATCATGTTTGCAGTCGAAGGGGGCGAGGATGTCGAAAATCAGTTTCACGCTTTTTTGACCGCGGGACACCCTGAAGTCGTGCATTCGCAGTTCGGGCGATATGTCCGCCAGTATTTCAGCAACTCTCATCCTAAGCTCGTTTGTGCGGTTGTCGTCTATTTCGAGGGGGTCGGGATGGATTACGAGGTGGATGTTTTCATTTTCAAGGAAATCCCTTTCAATCTCGTCCATTGTGTCGTGAATTGTCATGATTTCCATGTCGGGAGGAACTTCGCAGTGAACCGAGGCAAAGCATTTTGACGGTCCGTATGTGTGGACCTGCAGGTCGTGCAGACCAATTATGCCGTCATAGCTTTGAATTTTTTTGTAGATATAATCGACAAACTCCTTGTCGGGGGCGGTGCCCAGAAGAGGACTTATTGTTTCCTTCACAAGAGAAGTACCGTTAGCCAGGATGAAAAGCGATACCGCAAATCCCATATATCCGTCGAGATTCAATCCGGTGAAACGGCTTATCAACACCGAAACAAGCACAGCGGCAGTTGCAAACATGTCGTTGCGGCTGTCGTGGGAAGTGGCGTAAATCGCAGATGATTTTATACGAGCTCCGATTTTCCGATAAAACAAATACTGCCAGAGTTTAATAAGTATTGAAAAAACCAGAACCCCCACTGAAAGCAGGCTGAACTGTGGTTTTTCGGGATTTATAATCTTGTCAAAGGAAGTCCAGGCCATCTGGAGTCCCAGAAATATAATGATCACCGAGACTATGAGGCCGGAAACGTGTTCCATCCGGGCGTGTCCATACGGATGATTTTCATCGGCCGGTTTACCGGATATTTTAAAGCCTGCAAGCATCACAACGGACGCACCGGAATCCGAAAGGTTGTTCACCGCGTCGGCGACGATGGCTATGCTCCCGAAAATCAAACCGGCTGCGGCTTTTATACCAAAAAGAAAAATATTCGTGACAATGCCCGTAACGCCCGTGAATATGCCGTATCGCTCCCGTGTACGCGAATTTCCGACATCCTTATAATTTTTTACAAATATCTTTACAAGTAAATCCGTCAAAGCGAAACCTGCCTTCTAAAACTAAAACAAAAAACACAATCCCCACCCCTGTATTATAAGGCCGGGGGATGGAGGTGTCAAAACAGCGGCCAAAAAACACATGTATAGTATTGTCAATAAGTTCTGAAACAAGCTATATTAAAGGATTTCATATTTTCAATAAGGCTTGACAAAATCAAGTATGTTTGTAAAAATAGGTGCGCAGACTACGTATTGTCAAAAATTTGACAAAAAGTAAAGAAACTAGCAATGTCGTTTGCGGCTGCTTTTTATATGCAAATATTCCGTGTCTTCAAAAGCTTTAATTGTGTTTGGATTTCAACTGATTCGGGAATATCATATAAGACAGCCCATGACAAAGGAGAAGTATATGAGTTCAAAAATCGTAATTGTAGGAGCCGGATATGCGGGCATTCTGACTGCGAAAAAACTGGCCAAGAAATTCAAGAAGAATGATGAAGTAACCATCACCCTGATTGACAAAAACCCTTACCATGTGATGCTTACGGAATTGCACGAGGTTGTGGCACAAAGGGTAGACGAAGAAAGCATACGGGCGGATCTCGGCAAGATATTCGCAGGCCGCAAGGTCAATGTCGTGCTTGACACGGTGACGGACTTCGATTTTGAAAATAAAAAGGTAATTGGAGAGAACAAATCTTACGAATACGATTATGTTGTGATTTGCGCTGGATCAAAACCCACATTCTGGGGGATTCCCGGAGCGGAGGAAAATGTTTTCCAACTCTGGTCCTATGACGATGCGGTCAATCTGCGAAACCATGTTGAGAAGACCTTCAACGAAGCCAGTAAAACGACCGATTCGAAAGAAAGAAAAAAACTGCTTACATTTTTCGTGGTAGGCGCCGGATTCACCGGTGTCGAGATGGCCGGGGAACTCGCAGAATTTGTTCCAATCATTGCAGAAAAATTTAAAATAGACCGTAATGAAGTCACCATAAACATAGTCGATGTCCTCGACCGCATGATTCCCACACTGCCGGAAAAACTCGCCGTTAAAGCCGAAAAACGCTTGAAGAAAATGGGCGTAGGCATAATGATGAGTTCAAACGTGTGCGAAGTCGGTGAAGATTACATCCAGGTCATACAGGATGACCAATGCGTGCAGTTCGATACAAATACAATAATATGGAGCGCCGGAATCGAGAGCGCCGACATTACGGGCCAGGCTGCCAAAGTCCTCGAATCGGCCAACAGAAACAGAATCAAAACAGATAAATATTTAAGAGCCCTGGATAACGAGGATGTATATGTAATAGGCGACAACATGCTGTATACGCCCGAAGGCGAGGAATATCCCGTGCCGCAGGTTGTTGAAAACTGCGAGCACAGCGCCGGTACAGCATCCCACAACCTGAAGGTTGCAATAACGGGCGAGGGCGAAATGAAGGAATACAAGCCCAGCATGCACGGATTCATGGTCTCTATCGGAGGCCGATACGGACTGGCCCATGTCGGAACTGCAAATAAAAAGGTATGTCTGCCGTCATTCCTGGCCATGTTCGTAAAGCACTTTATAAATATCGTATATTTCATACAGATACTCGGCTGGAACAAGGTTTGGAGCTACATGAAACACGAATTCTTCACAGTGAGGAACGACAGGAGCTTCGTGGGCGGGCATTTTTCAAACAAAACACCAAGCTTTTTGCTAGTACCGCTCAGGATGTGGCTGGGGGCCGTGTGGCTGTTCGAAGGAATTAAGAAAATAAACGAAGGCTGGTTTAGAGACGCCAAGCTGGTCGACTTTTTCGGAGGTGCGACGGCATGGTTCGACTCTATAGTAGGCGGCGGGGATGGAGCAAGTGCCGCAACGGAAGCCGCGACTGCGGCAACCGGCGCCGCAGGCGAAGGCGCACAGGCTGCAGGCACAGCGCTTATGAACTGGAACTTCCTCGGAATATTCAGAGCGATATTCGTAAGCGGAACCGAAGTAGCCGACGCCACATTGTCGGACTTCGCATTCAAACTGGATGTGCCGCTTATAAACTGGTTTGTGGACAAATTGATATTGTCCAGCGACACCATGCAGATAATAATGCAGGTGGCCATAGTAATAATAGAGATACTCATAGGTCTTGCGCTGATAGGCGGATTGTTCACATTCCTGTCATCCGGCGTTTCGCTGGTCCTTCAGTTCATGTTTGTGACAACGACCGGACTGTATCTGAGCACATTCTGGATGATATTCGCTGCAATAGCCGTACTTATAGGAGGCGGCAGAATCTTCGGATTTGACTATTATGTGATGCCTCCTCTTAAGAGATGGTGGAAAAAAACAAAGTTTGCGAGGAAACTGTACATATACAATGACTAGTGTTAACGTCAAAACGGATGCTCCGGGAGCACTGACATTTGAAGATGCGCTCGAGATGACCAAGCGAAAAGTGAGCAGGGTTTTATCCCGTTCACCGCTTATAATACGCGAGTACACGGCACATCTAGCAATAACGACAGGCAAATTCATAAGGGCGAGGGCGCTGTTGACCTGCGCCCTTGACAACGATAACAAAATACCCGAGTCAGCGGTAAGCCTGGCTACGGCAATCGAGATACTTCATCTGGCAACACTTGTCCACGACGATGTGATCGACGATGCGGACATAAGAAGGGGCAACGAGGCGTTGCAAAAGAAGTATGGTGTAAGAACGGCCGTGATATGCGGGGATTATCTGCTGAGCGTGGCTTTCAGGCTTGTGGCGTCGGTTTCCGACAAAAACGGGCTTTTGGAAAGGAACCTTCCGGATTTCCTGGGCAGAATCAGCCTGGGAGAGCTTAATCAGCATATCAACAACAAAAACTACAACCTTACGGTGCTGCAATATCTAAGGATAATTTCAGGAAAGACAGCGGCGCTGTTCGAAGCTTCCTTTTATATAGGCGCCGCATTGGTGGAAAAGGATGAATCCGTCGTAAAAAAATATTCGAAAATCGGACGCTACGTGGGCATGATTTTCCAACTTACCGACGACTGCATGGATTTCGAAACGACGGAACAGGTGGCTAAAAAGCCGGTGCAGTCGGATTATGAACAGGATGTCATAACACTGCCGTTGATTCATGCGTTTAAAACCGTGACCGGCCTCAGGGAGCGGGCGGATAAAAGCAAGCTTTCAAGAAGCGAAATCAACAAAGCGGTGAAGAAGGCTGGCGGAATAATGTATGCACAGACTGTAGCGGGCAAATACTACAAAAAGGCATCTGCCGAACTGGAGTCCCTTGCCATCACCGATAACAAAAGGAAAAACATCGAGGAAATAGTCAACAAGGCAAAACGTATTTTTTAAGGCATGCGGAGAATTTGAATGATAAAACGATTTTTAAGCTACGTTGAAATAAAAACAAAGATAACAAGCCTGTTCGCTTTTTTGCTCACCCTTGCGTATTTATTTAATATCGGGCAAAAAATCAACTGGCTTCCCACCATGGTGTTCTTTGCGGGCATGTTTCTATTCGACCTTGCAACGACAACAATAAACAATTATATCGATACAAAAACCAACCATCAGACGCTCCAGTTTAAAAGGGGGATTGCACTTGCCGTAATATTGACACTTTTGACAATCAGCATGGCACTTGGCATTTACCTGGTTGTTTTGACGGATGTTGTCGTGCTGCTGCTTGGCGGTTTGTGCTTTTTAGTCGGTATATTCTATACATTCGGGCCTGTGCCGATATCCAGGCTGCCCCTGGGCGAAGTGTTGTCGGGAGTGTTCTACGGTTTTTTCATCCCCCTTATATTAATGTATATAAATATGCCGGCGGGGACGTTCCTTGCATTCGGATTCAGCTTAAAAGAGCTGACATTGGATTTGAGCTTCAACATAAAACCATGGCTAGAAGTGATGCTTCTCTCGGTGGCGCCGGTGTTTACAACCACGAACATAATGCTGGCAAACAACATATGCGACCTTGAAAAAGATGTGATCGTCAAAAGGCACACCCTGCCGTATTACATCGGAGTAAAGCCCGCGCTGCGCCTGTTCGCATGGACATATTATTCGATATATCCGGTCACCATCATAATGGTAGTGTCGGGGATGCTGCATCCCTTTGCGCTCGTGTCGCTGCTTACATTCTTCATAGTCCACAGGAATGTGAGGATATTCTTTAAAAAACAGGAGAAGGAAACCACGTTTTTGGTGGCGATACAGAATTATGTTATTATCATGGGTGCCAACACCCTGGTTATATTCATAAGCGGCTTTTTTAAGGGATAGAATAATGAAATTTGCGAGAAAAACGGATGTTATAGTCATCGCCGTACTGCTTATAGTCAGCGTGTCGGCATGGTTCATATACAGGCAGACGGTCAAGGATAAG
>CAZWVS010000079.1:0-3100 GCA_964636935.1 uncultured Clostridiaceae bacterium | reverse complement strand
CTGGACAAGGGCGTCGAAAGGGTTTTCAGTGTTGAGGGTAAGCCTGAGGTGGTTTTCCATCTGTTTGAAGACGGAAGCATAAGGTTCGAACAATCGGACTGCCCTCAAAAATTATGTGTGAGGGCGGGAAAACTGCATCTGCCGGGTCAGTTTGCGGCATGCCTTCCGAACGGGCTCATATTGAAAATCGTGGCGGCGGAGGAAGACGAAGACGATGCGGATATCATCGTCGGAAACTAGGAAGATGGAAAGAGGGAGAATGGAGACCGTGGGAACTGCGGCGCAATTCAGCAAAATCAAGACACTGGTGTTCACGGCACTGCTTTTTGCTACGGCGATAGTGCTTGCTGTTTTGGAAAACATGCTGCCGCCCCTGCCCATAGCGGTTCCTGGTGTCAAGTTCGGCCTTTCCAACATCGTGGTTATGTATGCGCTGTTTTTCCTCGGAGCGAAGCAGGCCTATATGATAGGAATACTCAAGGGCCTTTTCGTGTTTGCAACCAGAGGCCTTGTGGCCGGCGCACTCAGCCTGGCAGGGGGGATGCTCTCCATAACAATGATGCTTTTAGTGTTATTTTTGTTCAAAGAACGGGTATCCTATTTAACATCGGGGATAACCGGGGCCGTTTCGCATAATATCGGACAGTTTTTAGTTGTTACGGTTTTGTATGCGGGGACGGGAATATGGGGCTATCTTCCGGTTCTGCTGATATCCGGAATTATTGCGGGGATTATAACGGCCACTTTATTAAGGACTGTTATGCCGGTTTTAAAAAGACTGGCTTAATATATAATGGTAAATAAAAAAAATCAGGAGGATACTAGGATGAAAAAGATACTGGCAATCGTACTAAGCGTATTGTTGATGGCAGGATTGTTGTACGGATGCGGATCTGACAGCAACGGGGATGATGCGACAGGTGACGTGAAAACCGGACTTGCCGTGATTACGGACATTGGCAGCTCGAAGGATGCAGGAGAGGATGACGGTCTTGTTCAAGCCAATTCTGTAATAGTTGCCCTGACAGTTGACAATGACGGGAAAATCACGGACTGCGCAATCGACACGGCGCAGACCAAAGTTAATTTCACGGCAGACGGACAAATCGTTCAGCCGCTTGACACTGTTTTCAAAAGCAAACAGGAACTTGGTGACGATTACGGCATGGTAAGAGGCTCCGACATCGGCAAGGAATGGTTCGAACAGGCAAACGCTCTTGCAGAGTATGTGGTTGGGAAAACCGTTTCGGAAGTTAAAGGGATTTCAATGGATGACGAAGGTTATCCGACCGAATCCGATTTGACATCATCCGTGACGATGCACATAACAGACTACATTGCAGGGATTGAAAAAGCAGTTGCAAACGCAGAGGATCTCGGCGCTTCAGCCGGCGACGATGTTGCAATCGGCGTAATAACGACAATCGACAAATCAAAACATGCGACAGATGACGAAGAAGGTCTCATACAGATCTATTCGACTTATTCTGCAACTACATTTGATTCCGACGGTGTTATTACAAGCTGCGTGCTCGACGCTTCACAGTCCAATGTCAACTTTACAAATGACGGGAAAATAACCACTGATCTTTCCGTAGCACCCAAGACCAAGAACGAACTTGGCGAGGACTACGGCATGAAGAGGGTTTCCTCGATAGGTAAGGAATGGGACGAACAGGCAGAGGCATTTGCACAATACGCAGTCGGAAAGACCGCGGCGGAAGTAAGCGCGACATCATTGGATGACGAGGGATATCCGGCGGAATCGGATCTGACTTCTTCAGTGACGATGCATGTGGGACCGTTCATGACAATCATTGAAAAGGCATATGATTCTGTTAAATAATTCGATAGGGAAATGACTAAAAGTGGGGGGCGGGAAATCCGTCTCCCACATATTTTAAATATGAAAAAAATTACTATTGTTTTGATATTGGCGATAATGATGAGTGTACTGGGTTCCTGCGGGGGTAAAATTACCAAGCGGGAAGCTTCTTTTTTGATGCTGTTCGACACTGTGACTAGAATTGTGCAGTATACGGAAGATGAAGATGAGTTTGCAAAAACCGTGGAATCAATTCGTGAAGAGCTCGAGGCTTATCATCAGCTGTACGACATTTACAATGACTATGAGGGTGTCGCCAACATCAAAACAATAAATGACAACGCGGGGGTCGGCCCGGTGAAAGTGGATGAGCGGATTATCGACCTGATTCTGGCCGGGAAAGAATATTATTACGAAACCTCCGGAAGGGTCAACATCGCATTTGGAGCGGTGCTGTCGATATGGCATGAGTACAGAAATGCGGGAATCGACGATCCTGTAAAAGCAGAACTCCCGCCTATGGAAAAATTGAAAGATGCCGCCGGACATACCGACATTGAGGATGTCATCGTTGATGAAAACGAATCCACGGTATATCTTGCGGATTCCGACATGAGTCTTGATGTTGGCGCAATTGCAAAAGGCTTCGCAGTGGAACGGGTTGCCCGGTTTGCAGAAGAACAGGGGGTTGAAACCATGCTAATCGGTGTCGGGGGAAATGTTCGTGCAATCGGCGGCAAGGACGAAGACGGCACACCCTGGCATGTGGGAATACAGGATCCCAAAAGACCCAACGAAACCGCCAATCTGCACATTGTGGACCTGGTTGAAAAATCACTGGTGACAAGCGGGAGCTACAGCAGATACTACACCGTCGAAGGCAAACAATATCATCACATAATAAACCCGGACACCCTATATCCGGCGGAATACTTCATATCACTTACAATCATATGCAAAGACTCCGGCACAGCGGACGCACTTTCAACAGCAATCTACAACATGCCCTACGAGCAAGGCCTTGAACTGGTGGAAAGCCTGCCCGATACGGAAGCCTTCTGGATATTCCCGGACCAATCCCAAAAGCACAGCTCCGGCTTCCCCCTTGAAAACTAGAATCCGCCCAATTTTACTTAGGCTCAACCCCTTTAAAATTTAAGATTAACCCCCGGGGGTTAATCTTAAAAACATATTTGATATATAATGGTATATATTAATGATTAAAAGGAGAAATGAAAATGAGCAGATTACCGAATCTTATTTGTCCCGGAGCAC
>CAZWVS010000078.1:0-8724 GCA_964636935.1 uncultured Clostridiaceae bacterium | reverse complement strand
ACATAAATTATGAAATTTCAATAAGTAATTAATTATATTAATATTTATTGCAAATTTTTTCATTATATTAATTTATGGTTTTAATTTTACAAATAACCGCAAATAAATGTTTGCCAAAGACAAGGACAATGCAATATGTCAAACCCCCTCGGCTGATATATAATGTAATTGATAAAGCTTATTAAGGGGTAATTGAAATGAAAGGACATCTGGCGGCAGATAAAAACGATATAAAAGTAACAAAAAGGATGACCCCGGAAATCGTAGTGGCCTCGGGCGGTGCGGAATCGGCATCCCCTCCCGATTTCAAACCCGACATACGGTCATATACCCTTCTCTACAGAATTTGGGGAAGCCATCAAAGGCTACATTTCCAAAACAAGAATATGGGCTATCTTGAGATAGACAAGAAAACTTCGGGCGATACCGTTGTTTTTAACATCAATAAGAAAATTGTTAACCACGATAATCTGAATCAGCACATGCATATGGAGCTTGTCGTATTGAACGATTATCATCTGACCCCCGTCTCCTTTAAATATTCAAGTGAAATAACAGACAATGCCATGTGTGTAAGACCGGAGCTTTCACTTTTGCGGGAGGGGGAGGTTTTACACGGTTATGTTATCGAGAGCATAAATGGAACCCGATACAAACGCATTTATGAGGGCAGACCTGTTTTTGATTCCACAATATACGACTTCATCATGCGGGATGCCCCGTTTGAAAACTTCACTTATATGGAAAACCTGTATGCTTTCAAAACGGGTTCGTCTTTAAAAAAAGTCAACAAGGATTATGTTTTCGATAATGGTGTTTTCAATCTCTATGTTCAAAGAGGTGTCGGTTACACGGAAAGCAATTACTACTCCGGCAATACCGGAGTCCCTTTGATGATGATACAAAATTCCGTCGCATATATTCTCGATTTCAATGCAAAGGAAGCAATTGATGAACTTATCGGGGAATTGAACACCGGAGGGGTGCATTATGAATACTAATCCTAATGTTTTAATCATAACCACAGACCAGCAGCATTACGACACCATATCCGCCGCCGGCAACAAATATGTAAGAACACCCGGCCTGGACCATTTGTATGAAACAGGCACTTTTTTTTCAAACGCCTATACCACGAATCCCTTGTGCGGCCCGGCCCGCTCGTCGATCATGACAGGCCGGATGCCCTGTGAGACCGGGGTTTATTCGAACGGATTCAATATAAGGAAAGGCATACCTGTCATGGGGACATGGTTCCGTGAAGCAGGTTACGAAACCGTCTATGCCGGAAAATGGCATCTTCGCAAACCACGGACAAGTGTCATTGACGGGTTTGATGTGATTATGACCGGCATTAATGTGCAGGGCAATGTTTCCGATTCCTGCATAACCTCTTCGGTGGAGGCATATCTTAGAAATTACGGGAGCGAAAAACCTTTTTTAATGATGGCAATGTATGTGCAGCCCCACGATATATGCGGATTCAATAATTACTTCACCGATGAAACGGATATGCTAATAGACATTCCGGAAGAGGAGCTTCCCGAACTGCCTCCCAACTTCAGCCCTGAATTGAAGGAGCCTGAAAGATTGATTAACTTCAGGAACCGCATCCCAAGCGGCGCCGGCAACTGGGATGAAAGCAAATGGAGATATTATCTTTGGCATTATTACAGATATGTGGAAGGGGTGGATTTGGAAATAAAAAGACTTCTGGACACATTAAGGGACACCGGTCTGGACAATAACACAATAGTCGTTTTTGCCTCGGATCACGGTGAAAACGCTGCAGGTCACAAAACAATTTTGAAAAATACATTATACAACGAATCATGCCGTGTCCCTTTCCTTGTGAAAACCCCTGAATCGCTTCCCGCCCGGACAGACCATCCTGTTTCACTAATGGATATTTTCCCCACAATTTGCGAATACTGTGATATCGACCCGCCCAAAGACATCAGGGGGAAGAGTCTGGCAACGCTTATTGAAAACGGTGTTCCACCTGAAAGAACGGGTATTCCAATAGAAGGCTTTAAAGGCGAGGGGCGGGCCTATATATGGGAAAACTATAAATACATCGCCTTTAACGACGAAGATAATGAGCAGCTTTTTGACCTTGAGCGCGATCCCTATGAAACAAAAAACCTTATCGATAACGATGATCTATTTGAAATACGGGAAAAGATAAAGCATTTAATGAATCTCGAATTCGGACAAATGGAAAAGGCTGATTGCCTGCCCGAATCTTCACTATGGGAATAGGGATGCAAACAAATGGAAAACAGTGAACTCAAAAACAAAATATACGAAGACCTTCGAAACCGGGGACAAAGGATAACCTCTCAGAAAAAGACTATTCTGGACGTGCTTTTAAACAACAGGGACCGGATGCTTTCGGTCACCGACATCAAAAACCTGATTTCCGACGATTTTCCAATAGACGATGCAACCATATACAGGAACACACAGGCTTTTTCCGAATGCGGTCTTCTTGAAACAATGGTGGATGAATCCGGTCTGAACCGGTATAAAGTCTGCGACACTTCACCGCACCACCATATGATCTGTCAGGAATGCGGCAAGATAATAAATTTCCCGTGCACTTTGGAATTCTGGAAACCATTTGTTGAACAGCAGGGTTTCAGGGAAACGCGGCATATTGTCGAGGTTTACGGAATATGCCGTGAATGCAGCGAAAAACAGGGGGAAAAATGATTTGCATGTTATCCCTCCGATTGACAGGGTAAAACATATATAACAAATTGTTAATGCAAGTCTATTGCAATAAGGAGACCGGATGAGACGTGTATTTCTCGTTATATTAATAATGGTTTTTGTAATTTCCTTTGTTTCGTGTGATTCAGAGGAGGCAGCCAAAAAGCCCATCGTAGCGGTGGGGATAGTTCCGCAGGCGGCTTTTGTAGACAAGGTTGCCGGCGGTATGGTGGATGTCGTGACTTTGATACCCCCGGGAAACAGCCCCGCCAACTATCAGCCCACGGCCAGGGAAATGCAGGCTTTGTCGGAAGCTGTGATATATTTCACACTGCGGATGCCTACGGAAGAAGCGAACATCCTTCCCAAGGCCCCGGGATTCAATAAAAATTTGAAAATCGTCGACCTTCACGAAGCCGTCGGGGAGCTATATCCATTCATATACGGTTCCGACCATTCCCTCGACGACGGACACGACGAATCCGAACACGAGGACATAAAGGCCGATCCGCATCTCTGGCTTTCCCCCAAAAGGGCAATCGTGATGGTGGAGAGGATAGCAGGGGAATTATCACTCTTAGACAAGGAAAATGAATCGGTCTACAAAAAAAACGCCGAAGAGTATATTGAAGAACTGAAAAATCTGGACAAAGAGCTTTCAAACCTTTTTTTGCAGCAGGTCGATAAGGAATTCATAATATATCATGGATCCTACAGTTATTTTGCTGATGACTACGGACTCACAATGACATCTATCGAAATAGACGGCAAACAGGCCACTGCGACGGAAATAAGAAAAGTGATTGAAAGCGCCCGCGAGAACGATATAAAGGCGATTTTCTACCAGGATGAATTTGACGACAATCAAGCCCGCACCGTGGCCGAGGAAATAGACGGTGTCGTAATGAAGGCCTCCCCGCTTTCATATGACTATATCGGCTCGTTGAGGGATTTCGCATATACGGTGGCCGGATTGGAAAAACAGCATGAATGAAAACTATAAGATAAAATATGACGGGGTCAGGTTCTGTTACGGCGAGGTATGCGCCGTAAACAAGGTTGATTTCTCCGTTCATCCCAACACCCTTGTTGCGTTAATCGGCCCGAACGGAGGCGGTAAAAGCACTCTGCTGAAATTGATATCGGGGATTTTGAAACCGGACCGGGGTTCTGTCATCCTGCCTGGCAAACCTGCCGTGGGCTATGTTTCACAGACAACCGATTTCGACTTGTCTTTCCCGATGACCGTGATAGACATGGTTTTGACGGGAACCCTTTGTAAAAGAATAACCCCTTTTTGCAGCTATAGCGAAGCCCAGAAGGCAGTGGCCGAAAAAGCTCTGGAAAAAGTCGGATTGTCAGGTTATGAAAAGCGCGGAATAAATCAGCTTTCGGGCGGCGAGCTTAAAAGGGCTGTCATTGCGCGCGCCTTGGCCTCCGATGCTGAAATAATCGTTCTTGATGAACCCGATGGAAATCTGGATGTAGATGCGGCCGACGAGCTTTACCGGGTTCTCAACCTGATAAAAAAGGAAAAAACCATTCTTGTGGCAAGTCATCATATAGACAAGATATTGGACATTGCAGATGCCGCCGTCTATGTCAACCGGACAGCCACATACTACCCGACAGGAATCGATCTCAAGGAAAAACTCAGGGGGCGTATATTCATATGATACAAGCCGTTTTAAATTATAACTTCATGCAAAACGCCTTGCTGGCCGCTCTCATGGCCAGCATAGTGACAGGCATAATAGGCACTATCGCAATCGAGAAAAAGCTCATAAGCATGTCGGGTGGCATAGCCCATGCCTCTTTTGGCGGAATCGGCTTCGGTTATCTTGCCGGGTTCGAACCCATATGGGGCGGACTTGCATTTGCAATCGGTTCATCCGTACTGATTTCACGTCTTTCCAAAAACACAAAGATGAAAGCGGACACCCTTACGGGCATATTATGGTCCTTCGGAATGGCCCTTGGGATACTTTTCATTTCACTTGCTCCGGGATACATGCCCGATATGACAAGTTATCTTTTCGGCGACATATTGTCCGTGTCAAACAGTTCGTTGATTTATATGGCTTCTTTCACCGTTGTCATACTTGTTGTTTTCATAATGTTTTATCATCACATACTGCTTTACCTTTTCGATGAGGAATATGCAAAAGCCCGCGGTGTGAACACCCGGGCGCTGGAGTGGATGGTTTACATCATGATACCCGTGGGGATAATAGTTCTAATAAAAATCGTCGGGATAATCCTCACAATTGCTTTGATGACCATCCCTGTGTCGATAGCAAAACTATATTCCAATTCCATTCGCGGAGTGGTGGCCATATCAACCGTTCTCAGCATGTTTTTCTCATTGACGGGGCTTATTGTGTCTTATTACATAAACATACCTTCCGGAGTCTGTATAATACTTGCAAGCACCCTTGTCTATCTTGTCGTGCTCGCTGTAAAGGGCAGGATTCAAAAAAAACATCATGCGCAAAGGATTCACGGCGAAGAATGAGGCACCATGCAATCTTTTTGCAATCCAAACAGCCGAATAGGGCCTGCTGAACTACACGGGTTTTTGGATGTTTTGCATCGGCTCCGGCCGCATGTATTGAAAACATGCAATATATGGGGACTGCCAAATAACACGGGATTTAAAATAGGGCTCGCTGAACAACTTGAAAATGCGAAAATGACTGCAATCAAGGCGTTTTCAAGTTGTTCGACAAACCTTTAACGGGCCTCTGAGAAGACATGACCGCCCGAACCTACTTCGTGCGAGGACCCGCCGGGAAGCCTTATCAGGGCAATGCAATTAAACGGGATTTGAACTTCAAGGGTGAATATGTCCTCCTTTATGATCCAGTTGCATCCGATTTTACCGTATTGCGTATTTAGCTCCCCGCGTGCGCTTTCAATGCCTTTTACCGGCATTGGAGCTATAAGTATCTTTTTATATGCGGGTTCAATCAAGTCGATCCCCAGTAATTTCATGTACAGCCACTCGCCTATCGCCCCGTATGCGTAGTGGTTGAATGAATTCATTTCCGGTGTTTCAAATTCGCCGTCGGGCTTGATTCCGTTCCATCTCTCCCAGATGGTTGTAGCTCCTTTTGTTACGGGGTAAAGCCATGAGGGATATTCCTTTTGGAGCAGAAGTTCGCCTGCGACATCGTGCATTCCCATTTGGCTTAAAACAGGGCACATATACGAAGCCCCCACGAATCCGGCAACCATGTGTTTTCCGTGCGCTTTTATGTTGTCACGCAGCGTTTCGGCCAGGCCCTGCCTGTGTTTTTCCTCAACGAGATTGAAGATCAGCGCCAGAAGAATCCCTGTCTGCGTTTGAGACGCAAGCCTTCCGTTGGGGGTCACATATTCCTTTTGAAAAGCCTTCACTATTTGTGAATGGAGTTTTTTGTACTCATCCTCGTCTTTTTTATAACCCAGGACTTCGGCGGATTTTGCAACCAGCCCCGTTGAGTATGCGAAGAATGCCGTCGCTATGTAATCCTTGTCGGTGGCCCCTTTGGTTTTACCCTCGCCTTCATTTGTAATATAGAACTGTTCCATGTCAAGACCCAGCCAGTCGCCGAAATGCGTTCCTCCCTTCCACAGCATGGATTTTCCGGCTTTTTTGCGGATATGCTCCACCCAGCTTTTCATGCTGTCGAACTGTCTTTCAAGTACCCTCTTGTCACCGTAACAAAGGTACATGGTCCAAGGCACGATAACAGCCGCATCCCCCCAGGCGGCGGAGCACCTTTCATCGTTTTTGTCCCCCAGCGCATTGGGGATCACATAGGGGACGCTTCCCGTCCCGGTCTGGTCCGCCGCAAGGTCGCGGAGCCATTTGGACATGAAAAGGTATACATTCATGTTATATGCCGCAGTCCGGGCGAAAACCTGGGCATCCCCGGTCCACCCAAGGCGCTCATCCCTTTGAGGGCAGTCAGTGGGGACATCCAGGAAATTCCCCCTCTGCCCACACTGTATATTTTGCTGAAGTTGATTGACGAGCTCATCGGAACACTCGAAACTTCCCGTTTCCTCAATGTCGGAATGAAGCACACATGCCTCAAATCGGCTTATGTCGGGATTTTCGCCCAAGCCCTCAACCAGGATGTATCTGAATCCGTGGAAGGTGAAATGCGGCATGAAGACATCTTCCTCCCCGCTGCATATGAATGTGTCCTCGGCTTTTGCCTTTCTCAAGTTCTCCGTGTAAAAATTACCTTCCTGGTCCAATACTTCCGCATGGCGGATTTTTATCTTTGTCTCCTTCTCCTTTTTTATTTTGAGTTTAATGTACCCGGTTAGGTTCTGGCCGAAATCTATCACGGTTTCGCCCTTTGGCGTGTTTATCAGCTCTCTTGCCGGCAATGTCCTTGTGATTCTCACCGGTTCGCATTCCTGAGCAGTGATGTGGCTCTTTTTATAATCGTATGTTTTTACGGGCTTCCATGATTTCTCTTCATAGGTTTTGTCGATTGTTTCCCCGTTATAAAGGTCGCTGTATCGAACTTCGCCCGTACCCCATTCCCAGCTGTCGTCGGTGACTAATATCTCCCGGGTGCCGTCCTCATACTCCACATGCAGTTCCATTAAAAATGCGGACCTTCTTCCATATGCCGACCGGTTTTTTTTCAAAGCCCGGAAATCCTTGTACCATCCGTTTCCAACAGCCACCTTTATATCGTTATTAGCTTTTAAAAAGCCTGCAGCGTCGTAGGTCTGGTACTGAAGCCGGTTTTCATAGCTGGTCCAGCCCGGCGTGAAATGTTCATCCGAAAGCCTTTCCCCGTTGATTTCGATTTCATAGAGCCCCAGCGCGGTTGCGTATATCCGGGCCGATTTTATTTTCCCCGACGGCTTGAAGGACTTTTTGAACACCGGACACGCGTCATCTTCATAATTGTCGTCATGGGATATCCATTCGGCGGTGATGTTCGTTGGTGACATGAAACCCGTTTCAAAACGGGAGCAAGCCGTTGCGCTTTCACCGAACCTGTCCCATATTTCCAGTTTCACATCATATTTTGTAAAAGGCTTCAACTTACGTCCGCCATATTCGACAAGCACCGATTGGCTGCTTTCGGTCTTTTTTGTATCCCACACCAATTCATTGTTTCCGAATACAATAATCCTGTAGGCGGTCTGCCCGTTTTCTTTCCTGTCCGATTCCGCCTGCCATGAAAACCCGGGCCTACAGTCGTCTATTCCGATGGGCTTTTGCCTGAATTCCACTGTCACTTTTTCACACTTTAACATAACCGCCTCCGCTTTTTTGCAAATAATACGGCAAATGCCGCAAGACCATTCTATTATAACCGCAATCCGTTTACCATGATGTTTTATACTCAATCGGGTTAATGGCTTTGTTCATCCACTTTTTTTGTTTTAAGACATCTTCTCGGGGTAATAAACAAGTAAGTAAAAAAATAAAGAAAGGTGGTATTTTATGGCAGCTAAATTTGAAATATACATGGATAGCGCCGGGAAATACCGTTTCAGGCTTAAAGCCTCTAACGGTCAGGTTATAGCGACGGGGCAAGGTTACTCTTCCAAGGACTCCTGTCTTAACGGTATCGAATCCGTTAAAACCAACGCGCCTGTCGCTGAAGTGGTGGAAGAAGACGAATAAGGAAAGGACGATTATATGGACGGACTGGTGAAAAGGATAATGGAAAGCACAAACCTTGATGAAGCAAAAGCCAACGAGATTGCAACAATAGCGCAGAACTATCTGGCTGAAAAACTATCTCCAAGGATTCTTAAAAAGGTCAACAAGGCCCTTCAGAGCGATGTTTCGGAGAAGACCGAGGGCAAGTTCGGGAGCACAAAGGATGTTTTAGGCAATTGAAATACAACAGTTGACTGTTTTATTTTTTCGGGCGGATTTCCATCCGCCCTTTTTCTATACGGGTTTACCCGGTATCAGTAGTCTTCCCTTACACCGAACTCCGAATCCTCCACCCAGGACTCCGCCCTTTCAAGAAGCGTTATGAG
>CAZWVS010000077.1:0-8761 GCA_964636935.1 uncultured Clostridiaceae bacterium | reverse complement strand
TCACCCAGCATATATTCCGTTTTTACAGTTGCGGCCTTTTCATCATCCGGATACACATAGGGCAGCGGGCGCATAATGGGCGAAGCGTCCAGCCAGGCCCGGTAAGCGGTCGAATATATGTAAGGCAGCAGTGAATACCGCAGTTTGGCATAGGATTTAAAAACATCTTCCAGTTCACGACCCAGGTACCAGGGATGCCTTCTATACGCCCAGCTGCAAAGCTGGGACCAGGATTGAAGAAATCCGAAATGGATTCCCTCCTTTGTAAAAACAAGCATGTCGCAGCTGGTGTTGACGTGGCCCGACATTGCGTGGTTCAGCATGGATAGCAGGGGCCGGGGTCCGCCGCCCGTATCGCCCGCCCATGTGGCGGCGTATTTTTGTATTCCCGCAAAACCTCCGGATGAATAGATCATGGAGCGCCTTCCGGTGTGTTGGGTGAATCCCGTGCTCATCTGCTTAGACAAAAGCAGGGGATACAGGTTGTGCATCTGGACATCGTCCATCCCGTTGCCCCATTTCCTGTCGGGATGCTCGTTGACCTGCCAGGCCCCGTCCATTTTAAAGGCGGCTGTGCCCATATCTACAAATTTTTTCAAATGTTCGAAGAACCCCTGATCCTTCTTTGTATATTCGTCCATATAAATCGGGTGGTGTCCTATGGTGGCGTCCTGCTCAAAATCGTCTTTTGCGGGCAGGTAGTCGGTGGCTTCACTACGAGATCCGGTTGAATAGGGTGTTTGCGCCCTGTGCTCTTCTTCATAACTTAAATCATAATCACAGCAAAGCCAAAGGCTTAATTTAAAACCCATTCTTTCAAGAGAGCCGAAGAAAGTGTCCCCGTGAGGGTCTTTTTCGGGTGTAAGCCATTCAGGCAGCCAGAACCGGTCCTGATCAAACTTCTTGTTCACCGACTTGTCATAATAGGTTTCCATCCATTCCGGTTCGAGGCCTATTACATCGCACGGGATGTCCCTGTCCCTGAATTTAAGGGCATCCTCCAGCATTTCCCTTGCGTCGGCCTGCATATTGCATACAAATGTAAGCCCGTATCCGAATTTCGGCAAAAGGGCCGGCCGCCCGGATATGTTAGTATATTGATTAAGCAAACCGCTAAAATCCCCGCCTGCAAAAAACAGCAGGTCCGTTTCGCCGTGGTAGCTCCATATTTTTATTATGTCATTATCATTTTTACAAATATCGAAACTGTGCTTGTATGTCATATTTGAAAAAACAGCCCAGCCTTCACTGCTCATCAGAAAGGGAACCGGTACATAGCTTTTCACATTTTTGACCCATATCTGATATTCCCGTCCCCTTCTTTGAAGGGTGTCCCTGTCCACATCCCCGAGTCCGTAGAAATTTTCATCGGGTTTGGCGGCTATGTCAACTGAAAAACCTTTTTGCTTACCGACATTCAAAGGTTTGGCGGTCTCGACCACGGCATTGCCGAATGAATCGTAAATGCAAAAGGTACGTTTGATTTTATCAACGACCAATTTCATAGACTTTGTCGTATAAATTTCGGTTTCATCGGAAGAGTCCGTATCGACTTCCGGATTGTTCCCGGAATAATCGAATATGCCGTATCTTGCGTATGGTGATTTTTCGATGAATCCGCTATTGTGCGAATGCCTTAGTCTGAAACAGGTGTCGGTGATGAAGTCCACTTTCAGATATGTGTTGTTTTCAAAATTCAATATCGCCATCAAGGTTTACCTCCGGTGAAATATAAGCTGATTATATAATAAATACCCGAAAAATAGAGAATAATATTGTATACTTTATGTAAAGAAACATATCTTGGAGGTTTATTGTGATGGAGTTGATTGACTGGAAAGCGGTTGAAGATAAGATTAAGAATGAAGACTGGGCGAAGGAGCTTTACCGGGACACTATTGAAAAGCTTGACCGGTTTGTGGAAAACTACCACGACGAAGCTTCAAGGGTGACGGGATGGTTCCACCACTACAACTGCGAAAAATGCCAGGGAAGGTTGATTTTCAACATCGAAAACCCGGACGAGCACGTCTGCTCCGTCTGTGGCCATGTCAACAGGGGGGAGACCATAACAAGGGTGTGGTACAACATGTACCGGGGAAGGGCCAACTCCAGCATATATGACGCGGCGGCCGCCTACAGGCTGACCGGGGACGGAAAATACATAGCCCACATAGAGAGGATTCTGGATTTCTATTCTGAAAACTACGACGATTTCGTAAGCGACCCCATAGCGAAGCGCTTCGAAGGCAAGCTTCTGAACCAGCATCTAGACGACGCCACATCCATGATGACCATAATACTCGGCCTTGATATGGTCCGATACAAGTTCAGCGAAGAAAAATTGAAATACTATTATGAAAAACTCTTCAAAAGGGAAGCCGAGATGTTCGATTTCTTCGCCAACAGGATATACAACATACCTGTGTGGATAAAATGCGCCCAGGCGATGATAGGCATATTCTTCAACGAGGACGAACATATACAAAAAGGCATATACGGGGCTTTCGGTGTGCTGGACCAGCTAAGGGAAGGCGTTACGGAGGAAGGGATGTGGTACGAGGGTTCCATGCATTACCATTTCTACACCGTGCAGCCCATCGCGCAGCTCCTATACATATGCAAAAGAAGCCAATTTGAAATACCGGAGATGGGTTATATATATGAGACGGTGGAGAAACTGTTCATGTATCCCCTCAAGATGATGTTTTCGAACAAGAGGCTGCCAAACCCCAACGACGCTCATCCCTATCTGGATATTTATCACTACAGGACCCAGTACGAGTACGCCGCCGTCATATATGACAAACCCATATTCAAAAGGGTGTGCTCCGTCATAAAAAGGGACAGCGGCAAGCGAGGCTCCTTCACCAGCCTGCTTTTGAACAGGTGGGATGAAGAGGGGGATATCGAAAGGTTCAACACGGTGATCAATCCGGAATCCGGAACCGCGATGCTGAGAAAAGGGGATACGGAGGTGTTTTTCAAGTTCGGCGCGCTTACGCATCTCCACAGGCATCCCGACATTATGAATTTCGAAATGGCATTCGGAGGGGACGTCGTATCATACGACATAGGCAACGGCGGGTACGGATCCAAGCTTTTCGTGGAATGGCAGAGGAAGACGCTTTGCCACAACACCGCCGTCATAGACCGAATGGACCAGATACGGAGAATGCTTCCCAAGGGGATAGTGGAGGAAGCGGATCCTGAAAACGCATATATCAAAGCCAAAGCCAAAGCGGTGTACGAGGCCACTGACTATACAAGGTCTTTCAAAGTCGACCAAAACAAGGTCGAAGACGAGTTTCTCGTGCACAACTGGGCGGAACACGACATCGATTGGTTCTTCTATTGCGAAGGGGAGCTGGTTTGCGGCTACGAAACCGAAAAAGTGGAGACCCTGGCGGAGAATTACATAAAAAAGGGCATGCCTGAGGATGGATACGGACAGTCCGAACCGGAATCCGGATACCAGCATTTCATGGATGTGGAAAAATTCGAAACCGATGGAGGCTGGAATGTGGAATTCCGTCTTGCGGACAAGACCGTGAAGGTCTCCATGGAAGGGGAGCCGGGCACCACGGTGTATCTTGTCAACAGCTACACAGCGGACAAGGAGAGGAAAAGAAGAGGCCTGGTGGTAAGGCGAAGGGCCGCAAAGACGTTGTTCAAAACGGTTTACGAGTGCATCGGCAAAACTGAAAAATAGGACGGGGGACGCAATGAAGTTCAAGGATTGTGAAATCAACGTATCGGGCGCAGCGGTAACTGTGCAAAATTCCAGAATCGAAAGAAAATGGACGGTGAAAAACGGCATGCTTCATCCGATTTCGATTCGCAATCCCGGAAGCGGAAGGGAATTCCTTTCTGGAGAAAGCCCTGTCCCCGCGCCGTCCCCGGACTTTGAAACTACGGGGAAATGCCTGGGCACGCAACATGAGACATATGTCGCAAAAGAAAGCGTGGTGTCGGAGGAAGCGCTGTATCTGAAGATGAGAAGCGATTTCGGAGGATATTCGCTGCTGGTCCATATAAGAATTTTCCCCGAAACCCCGGCGGTAACACAATGGATCGAAATAGAAGGCGAAATACCCGGTGACCGCGAAAACGCAGTATACATGGCCGAAGTGGAAAACATAGAGGATTTGAGATCCCTGGCGGGCAACGCGCGGAATCTGACCGGACTGAACGATATGCTGTGTCTTGACATGGTGCATAAAAAGCTTGGAAAGGCGGATTTCACCGCCCATACCGACAGGAAGGACAACCTCTGCCACACGACCGAGGACCTGCTCACGATCCACTCCGTCTATTCATACAGGTCGAACCTGTTCTATTACCATGACCAGATAGAAAACGACGGGCTGGTCTTTTTAAAAGAGGCCCCGTTGCCGAATGCCAGGCCGGTGAAAAACCCATTCGACCTTCTAAGCGATGGCGGCGACATGTATTTTGCCGGTCACGGCACCGACGACCCCACCACATATCCGGGATACCCCTTTACCGTAGTTATTTATGAAGACGGTGAGTTTGGAAGGACTCGGGAACTTCAAAACTATCAGAGGAAGTTCAGGATATATGACGAAAAAAGGGACGATGTCATCTGGCATTCCACATGGGGCGACAGGAACGCCGATAAAATCGTAAGCGAGAAATTCATGCTGGCCGAAATCGAGGAAATGAGAAAAATAGGCGGGGATTTCCTGTATTTCAGCGACGGATGGCAAAAAGGCGCGGCGATGACGCCCCTTTCAAAAGAGAGGTACACGGGTCAGTGGGGGAAACCGGGTTACTGGGAGACCGACAGGGACAAATTCCCCGACGGACTGGGTCCGGTCGTCCGAAAAGCCGACGGATACGGGATGAAAAAGGGCATATGGTTCTGCCCCGACAAGACCGACGAGTATGAGAACTATGAAAAGGACATAGATGTGCTTTTGAACCTGTACAGGGAATACGGGTTCGACAAGGTTAAGTTCGACGCAATCACATTCCGGACAAAGAGAGCGGAAAAAAGAATAAAAAAGGTCATGGAAACCCTGGTGGAGGAGTCGGAAGGGAAGGCTTTCGTCGAGATAGACATAACCGCCGGTATCAGAACCGATTATTTCGACGCCATGCAATACGGATTCCTTTTCCTGGAGAACAGGTATACGGATTTCAGAAGGTATTATCCGCATTGCACATTGAGAAATCTTTGGATGCTGTCCCACTATGTGGATCCGCGAAGGCTCAGGATAGAGCTTCTCAACAACTAGAGGAACAGCCATCTGTATGAAAACGACCCCCTGGCTCCCGATAAGTACAAAGCGGATTTCCTATATGTGGGGACGATTTTCGCAAACCCGCTGTTCTGGTTCGAGGTAACCGGGCTGTCGGATTCCTACAAGAAGCTATTAAAAAAGACTGTGGAGCTTTGCAGGCCCGTGAGAAAAGAGTTGGCCCGAAGCTTCGTTTATCCCATAGGGGAGGAACCGGACGGATTCACGATATGCGGTTTCATTTCAGTGAATGGGGATTGCGGTTATGCGGCATTTTTCAGATGCGCAGGTGAAGAAGAAGCGATAGACACAGAAGTCCCTCTTGTTCAAGGGGAGTACCTTTTTGAGCTGATGGCGGGAAACGGCAGCGATTTCAAAACCGAAGTGAATGGGAAAATGCAAATAGGCGTTCCCGAAAAGCACTCATTCGGCCTATACAGGTACAGAAGGCTTGAATGACCGGGAAAGCAAACTGTGCGATTGTGAAAACCCCGGCAATGATATATAATTTTGACAATATTCAAATCCTGGAGGGTTAAATGAAACATGAATTGGTTTTGGTCCTTGATTTCGGAGGACAGTACAACAGGCTCATAGCGAGAAGGGTGAGGGAGGCAGGAGTCTTTTGCGAGATGGTGCCCTACAACACCCCTGTCGATGAAATCGTGGCCAAAGATCCGATAGGGATAATATTCACCGGCGGCCCCGCCTCGGTTACGGCCGAAGGGGCTCCGCGGGTAGACTCCGGACTGCTTGGAAAGGGGATTCCCATACTGGGCATCTGCTACGGCATGCAGCTTATTTCCATATTGTCGGAAGGGACTGTGGCGCCTTCGGACCAGAGGGAATATGGGAGAGCCGGCATAAAACTTGGCGAAAGCCCCCTGTTCGCAGGTTGCGCGGATGAAACTGTTGCATGGATGAGCCACACCTTTCATGTCGACGGACTGCCTGAAGGATTTGAAAAGACAGCGCAGAGCAAAAACTGTCCCGTTGCGGCATTTGAAAACACAGATAAAAAATTGTACGGGGTGCAGTTCCACCCTGAAGTAAGACATACGCCCGAAGGGGAGAAGATACTCAACAATTTCCTGTATGGAATATGCAAAGCCGCGGGTGACTGGAAAATGTCGGCATACGTGGAGGACATGATAGAGGTCATCCGGAAGAAAGTGGGCGACCGCAAAGTGCTGTGCGCCATGTCCGGAGGAGTCGATTCATCCGTAGCGGCGCTCATGGTCCACAAAGCGGTGGGAAAACAGCTGACCTGCATATTCGTGGATCACGGCCTTATGAGGAAGAACGAGGGCGACCAGGTGGAGGAGGTCTTCAACAGGCAATTCGACGTGAAGCTTATAAGGGTGAACGCCCAGGAAAGGTTCCTGAAAAGGTTGGCGGGTGTCACCGACCCCGAGGAGAAACGTAAGATCATCGGAAGCGAGTTCATAAGGGTTTTCGAAGATGAAGCGAAAAAACTTGGAAAAGTGGATTTTCTCGTCCAGGGGACCATTTATCCGGACGTCATTGAAAGCGGACCGGGCGATGCGGCTGTCATAAAAAGCCATCACAATGTGGGAGGACTTCCGGATGTAATAGATTTCGAAGAGATAATAGAACCCCTCAGGGACCTGTTCAAAGACGAGGTCAGAAAGGCAGGCGAGGAACTCGGGCTTCCGGAGCACATAGTCTGGCGACAGCCGTTCCCCGGCCCCGGACTCGGCATCAGGGTCATCGGCGACATAACTGAAGATAAGCTCGACATCCTAAGGGAGGCCGACTGGATTTTCCGTGAAGAAATAAAGGCCGCCGGTCTTGAGAGGGATATAAATCAGTACTTTGCAGTTTTAACCGGGATGCGAAGCGTCGGAGTCATGGGCGACGAGAGAACCTATGACTACACTATAGCATTGCGCGGGGTGACGACAACGGACTTCATGACCGCTGACTGGGCCAGGATCCCCTTCGATGTTCTTGAAAAAGCCTCAAACAGGATTGTAAACGAAGTGCGCCATATAAACAGGGTGCTCTACGATATAACTAGCAAACCTCCAGCGACAATCGAGTGGGAGTAGAAGCCGGTGGTTTACGGGTGCATCAAAAACCTCTATATATAGTCAATCAGAGCAAGTGATACATTATGCGTGGTATTCTTCTATTTACTTCATAGTTGGAATTGGTGTTCAAGATAATATAATACCAATAAAACATAATACATAATATCCGGGGAAAATGTATAAAAGATATACATAAATCACGGGAATTATGTTGTTTAAAGCGGTCTGCGATGATATACATCATACAAGGTTCATATGAAGAGAAAAATCTTGGCAGATTTAACTGATATGTTTAAAATAATATGTTTTGCGTTATTCGGCGGTCTTCAATTATGCTAAAATAAATGACACAGGGGAAAACCGATGCAGGCATAACACAAGCCAAAGATATATAAATCCGTTCCGGACGGAATACATTAAAATTTACAAGGAAAGCAAATGACAAGAGTTACACATAAAGAGAAAAGCACATGAAAAAACTATTTAAAAGCAGTGGCTTCAAAGCCGGACTGATCATATTTGCTTTTGCAGCCCTTCTTCTTTCATACGGTTTTATCGAGCCGTATTGGCTTAAAGTGACCGAATACGTGATCAGTGATGAAAAAATTCCACAGGAATTCGACGGTTATCGAATCGTATTTGTTTCCGACATACACCACGGGCCTTTCTTTTCATATGAAAGGGTTGAGGCGTTGAAAGACAGGATTAACTCAATGGAGAAAGACCTTGTGCTCCTTGGAGGCGATTATGTCCATCGGGGTCCGGCATATGTTCCGGTTTTTTTCGAAGCCATAACAGGTTTAAACGCCTCCGACGGTGTTATGGGCGTCCTAGGGAATCACGACCACTGGGATGGGGAGGCGGCGACTCGCGAAGGATTTGAAAAAGCCGGGATAATCGATGTGGAAAACAAAGAATTTTCAATTGAAAAAGGCGGTGCACGGATACACATAAGAGGTGTCGGGGATTACGACGAAGGCGTGCAGCGGTTCGAAGCCGTATCCGGTGTGTTCACCGTCCTGATATCCCATAATCCGGACTATATAACACAATTGGATGATGAAAAACCGGATTTAATGCTAAGCGGGCACACCCACGGAGGCCAGGTGACATTGTTCGGACTTTGGGCTCCTTTTGTCCCTTCCTCATACGGTAACAAATTCCGATACGGGCTAATACCGTATGAGGATATAGATCTCATAGTAACCAGCGGGGTGGGGACGGTAACCCCGCCCGTTAGATTCTTCGCCCGCCCCGAAATCGTAGTCATAACCCTGAAGACAAAAAAATAGCCGCGTTCTGATTCAATCGCCAGCGGTGCGCCGAAATGTCGTACTGTAAACTTTTCTGAAGAAAGCCGCAATCGATTATGCGAATATTGAATACCGCAGACGAAGTAGGGAAAAATCATTATCGTCATTGGCCTAAGGCTTATAGGCAATC
>CAZWVS010000076.1:0-8799 GCA_964636935.1 uncultured Clostridiaceae bacterium | reverse complement strand
AAGAAAAGATAGTAAACAAGGCAAATTCAAGTTATTCGGCAAGCTCCGACTATATCTTTCTTATTTTATTGAAAAGGATTTCGGTTCCCGTGGTTTTGTAATAGCAGACACAGTATTCCACAGTCATTCCCCTTCCGTTTATGAGGCTGCTCTCAATCATGATCAAAGGGGCGCCGGCTGACAGGTTCATTGCCTCGGCTTTCTTTTTGTCCGCGCTTGTTATGCTTAGTTTGCATTTTGCGCTTCTGGGTTCAATGGGTATCTTGCCGGCAAGCAAGTCGAATGAACAGCTGTTTTTTTCAAGTAGCCCGTATGCTTCCGGGAAATATGACATGGGAAGATATGACTCGCAATATACTGATATGTCATCATAATTGTATTCCGCTTTTATGAATTTGCTGCTTATTCCCTGCTTGATATCATCGCTGAAGATATCGGACAGGGACTCGAACCCCACTTTTTCCCCGGCGTCAACCATGTAGACGGAAATCATGTTTCTGCCCTCGCTGTCGTTGCAGTCGAGAAGCGTGTGCAAAAAACCTTTTGTGTGGTCGAAAACGGTTTTCTTGTCGAAATCGGCAACATAGGTCCCTTTGCCTTTGATTTTTTTTAAAAGTCCCATTGATACAAGTTCCGAGAAAGCTTGTCTGACGGTGGGTCTTGATATGTTCTTTTCTTCAGCCAACTCGTTTTCGGAAGGGATCATGTCCCCGGGTTTGTATTTGCCTGAAAAAATATCGTTTTCCAGTTCTTCTTTTAATATTATATGAAGCGGCGTGTCTGAATTTTTATCTTTCATCGGATTGTACTCCTGTTATGACATGTTTGTAATCATTATAACACAAAATTTAATCGATTATTCTTTAATATCCACTTTTATTTCTGTTTCATTTAATTCGTCGATACGCGGCATAATGCGTCCTTCCACAAACTCCACCGTCTGTTCCGGACATCTGCCTATGAAATCCGACGGGTTTATCAGTTTTTCAAGCTCCCCTTTTTCAAAGTGAAAATCCCCGTCATTTTCAATAAGTTCGAAAAGGTTGTTGTGAAGTCCCTTCTTTTTGACATTTTCACCCGCCTTCATGGAATATCTTCTTATCTTCTCATGTATTTCCTGCCTGTCCCCTCCCCTTTTAACGGCATTCATCAGTATGGTTTCGGTAGCCATGAACGGCAGTTCATCGCTTATGTGTTTTTTGATGACATTCGGATAAACAACCATCTCTTCCGTTATGTTTATGTACAGATTCAATATCGCGTCCACGGCAAGAAAGGAATCCGGCAGTGACAGCCTTCTGTTTGAAGAATCGTCAAGTGTCCGTTCAAGCCATTGTACCGAAGCGGTTGAAGAGGCGTTTGCGGCATTATTCACGACAAATCGGGCCAGCCCGCATATCCTTTCACTCCTCATTGGATTTCTTTTATAAGCCATTGCGGATGAACCTATCTGATTCTTTTCAAACGGTTCTTCTATTTCCTTAAGATTCTGCAAAAGCCTGATGTCGGTTGCGAACTTATGGGCGCTTTGCCCTATCTGCGCAAGCATGTTGAGTATTCTGGAATCGGTCTTCCTTGGATATGTCTGTCCCGTTACATCATAGGAATCTTCGAACCCCAGTTCCTTCGCAATCAGTTTGTCCAGCATACGGACTTTTTGGGAATCACCGTTGAATAGATTCAGGTAGCTTGCCTGTGTGCCGGTGGTGCCCTTTGCGCCCCTTAGCTTCAAATTGCCGTATACAAAATCCAATTCATCGAGATCAAGCAGCAGGTCCTGCAGCCACAGGCAGGCCCTTTTGCCGACGGTTACAAGCTGTGCGGGCTGGTAATGCGTGAAACCCAGGGTCGGCAGATCCTTGTATTCCAATGCGAATTCGGCAAGATTTTTCATGGTTTTGAGTAATTTGCTCCTTGTAAGAACAAGCGCTTCCCTCATAAGAAGTATGTCCGTGTTGTCCCCCACGAAACAGGAGGTGGCCCCGAGATGGATGATGGATTTCGCATTGGGACATTGCAGTCCGTATGCAAGAATGTGGCTCATTACGTCATGTCGTGTCTCCTGCTCGAACTTTTTTGCATCCACGTAATTTATATCGTCAATATGGTCTTGCATCTCCCCTATCTGTTCATCGTCGATATCCAATCCCAGCTGCTGCTGGGCCCTTGCAAGAGCCACCCACAGCTTCCGCCAGGTGCTGAATTTCTTCTGTCTGGAAAAAATTGTTCTCATTTCATCCGACACCCATCTGTGGGTGAAAGGGCTTTCATATTTATCCATATCCTATGCTTCCTCCGTAAGTTTCTCCAATGCCGCGATTTTTACACAGGTGCAAAATATTTCAGCGGCTTTTTCCATTTCTTCGTAAGTCGGATAAGTCGGCGCGATCCTTATATTGCTGTCATCCGGATCCTTCTTATATGGGAAAGGCGCTCCTGCTGGCGTGAGTTTTACACCGGTCTGTTCGCAAAGGCCCACTATTCTTCCCGCACACCCTTTTGGCGCTTCAAAACTTATGAAGTAGCCTCCCGCGGGTTCAGACCAATTTGCGATTCCCGTTTCCTTAAGCTCCCTCCGGAAGGTTTCGTTTACAACCTCGAAGTTCGGTCTGATAATTTTGGCGATCTGTTTCATATGCCTTTCAACGGCATGCCTGTCCGGGAAAGCCAATGTATGTCTTAACATGTTCATTTTGTCATATCCTATGGTCTGTTTTTTCATTCTTTCCAGAATGTCGTTTATATTCTCCTTTGATGACGCCACTGCTGAAATGCCGGTGCCGGGCATGGAAATTTTTGATGTGGAGGCAAATGCATATGCGCGGTTTTCGTTCCCCGCTTTCTTCTCTTCTTCCAGAATGTTTAAAATCACGCCCTCGGGCTTGTTATAGAGGTGATGCATGCTATATGCGTTGTCCCAGAATATCCGGAAGTCTTTCGCCGCGGTTTTCATGCCCGCAAGCCTTTTGACGGTTTCATCGGAATACACGCAGCCTGTCGGGTTGCTGTACAGGGGCACACACCACATTCCCTTTATGCTTTCATCTTTCGCCGCCAGCTCCTCGACGATGCCCATGTCCGGGCCGTTTGATGTCATCGGTACGTTTATCATTTCTATATTCATATATTCACATATGGCGAAATGTCTGTCATATCCGGGGACCGGACATATAAATTTTACTTTATCGAAGCTCCATGGTTTTTCGCTGTCGCAGTTTCCGAAAAGCATGTTCTGCGATACAAGGTCGAACATTAGGTTCAGGCTGGAATTGCCGCCGACAATGACATTTTCGGAGTTGACATTAAGAATTTCACCGAACAATTCGCGTGCTTCCGTGATTCCGGCGATTAGTTTCTGGTTATATGTCCCCAGGTCGGCTCCGTCACGATGTATTCGTTGCGAATAGACTTCAATCTCACTGAATTTGGCCGCAGTGTGATCCACAACTTTTTTGTTTGGTATGCCACGGGACATATCCAGTTTGATCCCCGCTTTTTTATACTCGCCAAGTTTGTTTATAGCTTCATTTTTCGCTTTGATTAATTCATTTTTATTCATTTTTTTATAATTCAAACGCATATCCTCCTGTTTGTTGTATATTGAAGATTATACAATATTTTTTATAAAACTTCTTCTGTGTATTTCAGTGGGGCCGTATTTTTTTATAGCCGCTATATGTTCCCGCGTGCCGTAGCCCTTATTCCTCGAAAAACCATATTCCGGATATTTCTTATCATATTCATACATCAGGGAATCACGGTATGTTTTTGCCAGTATGGAAGCTGCTGCAATTGAGACGCTTCTTGAATCCCCCTTTATGATCCCCGCCTGTTTAATATCCGTCAGGTCCAGTGCAAATGCGTCAATCAATAGGTAACCGGGGGGGACTTTCAGACCTTTTACACATTCCTTCATGATTTGTTTGGTACAGTTAAAAACGCCTTCGTTATCGATTCTTATATTGTCGGCGGAACATATGCAAAAAGACACTGCGTCCCTTTTAATGATTTCACATAGGATGTCCCTTCTCTTTTCAGAAACCTTCTTTGAGTCGTTTAAACCGTAAATCATGTATCCTCTGGGCATTATGACAGCCGCGGCCGCAACCGGTCCCGCAAGAGGTCCTCGTCCCGCTTCATCCAAGCCGGCCGGGGTATCAAGACCTTTATCGTAAACCTGTTCCTCGAATCTTTGCATTTTTTCGAGTCGCTCGAATTCGGATTCCAGTTTTCTGCGTATCGCCGTAGTGTCGCCTTCACCAGCCAGGCTGTCCAGGAACGCAATTCCAGTGCTCGGACTCATTGTTTCTACGATTTTTCTTATTTCACTGTTTTTCATTTTCTCCCCTTTTTGTTTCAGACATAAGTATATAACAAAAAAAGGCCGTGCCGTATATACCGTCTATTGTCATTTTTTGTTTACTCTTTATTAAAATCCGGTTTTTCCAGTGAAATCCGGCCTATGATTCCGTTTCTGAACTCATCAAGCATTATAAAGGAGGCCTTGTCTATATCCGCAACTCCCCCGCTTAAGAGATATCCACGGTTTTTCGCAATGTTTTCAAGTATTTCATTTTCGCTTTTTGTGTTTTCCGGGGTGTTGTATCTCTTGCCAAGCAGCTTGGGATATTCCAAATTCAAATACCTTATGAGCTCTCCCGCTATTTCAACGCTATTGGTGATTTCGTCCTTTATGGATCCCGTAATCGCAAGGTTGATTCCGGTTTTTTCATTTTCGAACCTGGGCCACAATATACCCGGGGTGTCAAGAAGATGAAGGGCCTGATTGATTTTTATCCATTGCTTGTTTTTCGTGACACCCGGTTTGTTTCCCGTTCTTGCAGCCTTCCGCTTTGTAAACACGTTAATGAATGTGGATTTGCCCACATTGGGAATGCCGACCACCATGGCCCTTACAGGTCTTCTTTTAAGCCCTCTTTTTTTATCGCGCTCGAACTTATCAATAAGCTGTTTTTCTATTTCAGAAGATAATTCCCTGAATCCCGTGCCCTTCAAACTGTCGACGAAAATACATGGGATATTTTTATTTTTATAATGTTTTTGCCATTTTTTTGAAACTTCCGGATCCGCAAGGTCGAATTTGTTCATCACTTTGATTCTTTTTTTATTGTTGAATAAGCCGTCAAACTCGGGATTTGCGCTACTGGAGGGAATTCTTGCATCCAATAGTTCAATAATGATATCTACAAGTTTTATGTTTTCTTTTAAAAGCCGCCTTGTCTTGGCCATATGTCCGGGATACCAGTTGATGTTCATCATGATTACCTGTCTATTTTCCCCAAGCTCCCAAGCGGCCAGATCCTGGTTCTCGCATATCCGATTATCTGGTCCTCCTTGACAGCCCCGAAAGCCCTGCTGTCCCTGCTTGCGGACCTGTTGTCGCCCATTACGAAGTACATGTCCTCCCCTACTGTATATGGCATTTCCACTGCCATTTTTCTTGTGATCCCCTCCTGTTTCACATATGTTTCCTCGATAAGCTCGCCATTGACATATACATATCCGCCTATTATGTCGACCTTGTCGCCTTCAACGGCGATAATTCGCTTTATGTAATCCGAACCGGTAAGCGTCGGCAGAAGTTGTTTTGCCAGTTTGCTGTCGTTTAGGAATTTCAACGTTGTGAAGTACGGGGCTTCCATTTCAAGAACCACGATGTCGCCCGGTTCCGGCTCGTTGATACGGACCCCGATTTTATTCAGTATCACCCTGTCGCCGTCCATAAGGGTATCCATCATTGAAGTGCCTTCGATGACGACTGGTTCAAATAGAAATCCCCTTATCAATATGGCGAGAACAACCGCTATCGCGATAGCTTCCACCCATTGCAGCAACTCTTTAAAAAATTTATTTTTCATACTTATTTACCATGAGAATAAAAGGGGGCCATGCCCCCTCTTTAAGTTATCTGCTTACCAGCTTTTCCTTGACTCTTGCGGATTTACCGACCCTGTCACGCAGATAGAACAGTTTTGCCCTTCTGATCTTACCTTTTCTCATTACTTCAATCTTATTGATTTTAGGCGAGTGGAGGGGCAGCACCTTTTCGACTCCCACACCATATGAAACCCTTCTTACCGTAAAGGTTTCCTTAAGACCGGAACCTTTAATGGCTATTACGGTCCCTTCGAAAACCTGTATTCTTTTTCTGTTCCCTTCAACCACGTTGAGATGAACCCTTACATGATTTCCGACTTCAGGTCTTGTCAGATCGGTTCTCAGCTGCTCTTTTTCAATTGATTTCAATAGATCGTTCATTATTGTTTTCCTCCTTCCGGTTAGCGTTCATAAATACTTATGTATCAGAGGACCGCCCTTTTTTCAAGCACAAAAGCTATTTTAGCATATGGTTTGTTTTTTGTAAACACAATGTTGCCGGCTCCATTATGGTTTGATATATCAATATTGATTCATGCGTTGAAAACTTTATATATTTCATCCGGTCCAGGCGGTTCCACGGCCGTTCTTTTATCATTCGCCGAGTCATATATGTCAAGCCCCTTTGTAACACTGCCAATCCTTGTACACGCCACATCGTTTTCATGCATTTTCGCACAAAGCCTTGCGCTTGATTCCGGGGGACAGGTTATCAGCATGCTTCCGGACGATATCAGCTTATATGGATTTAAATTCAAATGTCTGCATATTTTATCGGTTTCATCCCTTACGGGAATAAGTTCCGTGTCGATTTGGGCCCCCCTGCCAGACGCCCTGCATATTTCCCAGACCGCCCCTAGAATTCCGCCTTCCGTGACATCGTGCATCGCCGTCGCGCCGTTTTCGGCTGCAATGAGCCCGTCTTTCAAAACACTGATTTCATTGATGAAACCCTTTGCGTTCCCTATCTCTTCTGTTGTAAGAACATCTTTGATTGATTCCCTTTTATCCGAGGCTATGATGGCTGTGCCCTCAAGTCCGGCTGCTTTTGTCATTAATATGTCGTCTCCGGCGCTTGCGCCGCCTGATGTCACCAGTTTCCCCTTTTCCACTTTGCCTATGGCGGTTGTAACAAGAATGGTTTTGTTAACCGCATCGGTTATTTCCGTATGTCCGCCGAGAACATCTATCCCCAGTTCTTTGCATTTTTGATTGATGGATTTGAAAATTTCAGCTATTTCATTTTCCGATATGCCCGGCGGGAGCAAGGCGGTGGTCAGTATGCCGACGGGTTGCGCCCCGCTTGATGCAAGGTCGTTAAGGGATATTGTCACGGACAAAAGCCCCGCATTTTCATTTGCAGCTGTTATGGGATCCGTGGAGACAACGCAAAGATTGTCTCCGAGGTCAAGGACACAACAGTCTTCCCCGACCGCCGGTTTCACAATGGTTTCCGCCCTGCGTTTTTCCAGGGCCCCTATTATGAGCTTTTCAAGCAGTTCGTTGGGGAGTTTCCCAATATCCATTTTCATGCCTCCGCTATTTCAATGTCTTTCATGCATTCTTTTACCATTTCACCGATATCGATCACTTGTTCAGACTCAAGTATGTTTTCAAGCCTCGGTCTTGTTTGAGGGTGTTTTGCCACGAAAACCGTACAGCAGTCCTCATAGGGAAGGATCGATGTCTCATATGTGTCTATTTTTTTAGCAATGTCGATGACTTCATGTTTGTCCATCCCTATCAATGGTCTGAAAACAGGCAATTGCACCGAGCTGTTGGTCACTGCAAGGCTTTCAAGGGTCTGGCTTGCAACCTGCCCGAGGGATTCTCCGGTTATGAGCGCTCCCGCCCCTATTTCATTTGCTATTCTTTGTGCGACCATCATCATTACCCTTCTCATGATAATTGTAAGCTGCGCATGGGGACATTTTTCATATATTTCCATTTGCGTTTTTGTGAAATTGACGATATGCAGTTTTATCGGACCACAGTATTTTGTAAGCCTGGCTGCAAGGTCGATCACTTTTTTTTTGGCAAGTTCGGTCGTATAGGGATGGGAGTGAAAATAGACGGCTTCCAAAGCCAATCCGCGCTTTGCCATCATGTATGCGGCAACGGGGCTGTCGATCCCGCCCGATAGCAGTATGACGCCCTTTCCCGAGCTGCCCACGGGTATGCCTCCTCCTGCCCGTATGCTTTTTGTATAAACATATGCGTCTTTTCTTATTTCCACATGGATTTTGAAATCGGGGTTTTTCACATCCACCTTCAATCCTTCGATTTCCTCCAGAACTTTTCCTCCGGCCAAAGCCGAAAAACCCATTGAATCGTATTCGAATTTTTTGTTCGGTCTTTTTGTCTCCACCTTGAAGGTTTCCTTCCCTTCTTCAAATTCCTTTTTAGCGCATGCGACGGCGGCTTGGATTATGCTTTCCGGATCCAACGATGTCTTAAGGGCGGGTGAAACGGAAACGATACCGAAAACCGTTGCGACTTTTTCTGCGGCCGCATCAATATCCCCCTTTGTGATTTTTATATAGAATCTCCCGTGTTCGCTCAGCATCCTGAATTCAAAATCGTCTATCAGGACATCCCTGATGTTGTTCTCGAGCTTTTTTATGAAAACAGGTCGGTTGAGACCCTTCAGCATTATTTCGCCATATTTGATCAAAAGCAGTTTTTCCACTATTTCCTCCTGAATTTTCTTAATATGGGAAGCATTTTCCCTATTTCGCTTATCAGCCGATCCGCATCCTGCAAGGTGCTTTCGTTGCAAAAACTGATCCTCAACGCACCGTTTATGTATTTTTCAGGTATTCCCGCGGCTTTTAGAACGTGGGAGGCCGCCTTTTTCCTTGACGAACATGCGCTTCCAGATGAGACATATATGTTCATGCC
>CAZWVS010000075.1:0-8821 GCA_964636935.1 uncultured Clostridiaceae bacterium | reverse complement strand
CTTTTCGGATATCTGCTTGTGGTGAACCGGATGAAACTCAACTCCATAATATTCTTTCGAAAATCCGTGAATATAGAGGACAGCAGGAAAATCAGGATGTTCAACGATATGCTCATTGTGATTTTCTATGCGCTGTACCTGGTGATGTTCAACTTCAGAAAACTTATAAACTTCAGCTATGACATCCTGATTCGAATATTCACCTGGATGCTGATGGTAATGGCCGCCATAATGGAATGGCTGCTTGCCGACACCGGCAGCGGGAACCGGGAGGAGCTGAGCGAACCCGAAAAACTGGACAGGCTGGAAGAGGTTGAGCGCCCCTGGCTGGAACTGCTGATGAAAATCGTAATCTACACCGTGTTGGGCGCAATAGCCATAATTGCGGTTATAGCCATAGTGGTTGGCATTATAAAGATAATCAAAAAGATCAGGGAGAAGCTATCCGAGGGATTCAACCGCTCCATGAGCGAGAAAAAAATCCAGTCCAAGGAATACGAAGAAGAAAGTGAAATAGTCAAGGATGAAAAAAGCAGGTTAGGTCTTAAGAAGAAGAGGAGAAAATATCAATACAATCTCAAGAGCTTGAAAAACATACCCCTTGGCAGCGATAAAATCAGATATGTCTACGGATTTGTGCTTGAAAGGCTTTACCACAAACAGGTGGATATTTCAATAAGCGACACCCCTGAAGAGATAATTGAGAAGATCAGGAAACAGAAAAACGGCGAAAAGCTTTTAAAAGTGGGTTTTGAGGAATTTTCCGAAAAATACAAACATGCCAGATACAGCGGCAGGGAAACGGATGCCGGGGTTGATCTTGAGAAAAAGGGTGAAACCTTTGAAAAGGGGGTTTCCGATATAAAAGTTGAATATAAGGGTAAATATTAATTGAAGGCCCTGCTGAACAACATATGATTTTGGACTCAGCAAGCCGGGAGGACGCCGGATTTGACTTTTATACATGGCGTTAATATAATACTAAAGCGGGTTTTTCACCTGCTTTTTTAACTGAAGGAGAAATGATGAAAAGTTTTGAAGATAATAAAATAATGGTGCTTCCGATGATACCCTTGAGAGGGATCACCGTGTTTCCGCACATGACGATCCATTTTGATGTGGGCCGGAAAAAATCCGTTGCAGCCCTGGAAAAGGCGATGGCCGGAGACCAGCTCATATTCCTTGCCGCGCAGAAGGATGCCGCCGTCGACGAACCAGCCCCCGAGGACATATATTCAATGGGGACGGTTTCAAGGATAAAGCAGCTGTTAAGGCTTCCAGGCCAAACCGTGCGCGTACTGGTGGAAGGTGTTTACAGGGGTGAGCTCCTTTCATATGTGGAGGAGGAGCCCTATCTCGAAGTTGAAATAAAGGCATACTCCGAACCGGAGACAGTGGTGGAACGCAAAAAGGAGGAAGCGCTGAGAAGGAAGGCCGTGGAGGCGTTCGAAGCATATGCGGCGCTTGCGGGAAGAATCTCCCCCGAAACCGTCTTTGCCATTATCTCCACCGACGACATATCCAAGCTGTCCGACCTGATAGCCGGAAGCATGAACCTGAAAACGGAACAACGGCAGGAACTGTTGAGCGAGCGGGACAGCTTTAAAAGAATATCCAGACTGCTTCCCGTCATCCACGATGAAATACAGATCCTGGAACTGGAAAAAGACATCTCGTCCAAGGTCAAGGGCCAGATAGACGAGATGCAAAAACAATACTATTTGAAAGAACAGCTTAAAATAATCAGAGAGGAACTCGGCGAAGGGGAAGGCGGAGACGAAGACGAAATCCAGGAATACTATGAAGAGCTGGAAAAGAGGGAATTCCCGAAAGAAGTAAGGGAGAAGGTTGAAAAGGAAATCAAGCATCTTGCAAAGATGAATCCCATATCCGCCGAAGCATCCGTATTGCGAACCTATGTGGAGTGGCTTCTGAACATGCCGTGGGACAAGACAACCGATGAAAAACTGGATCCCGCCGAAGCCAGAAAAATACTGGAAAGGGATCATTACGGATTGGAAAAGGTCAAGGAGAGGATCGTGGAGTATATAGCTTCAAGAAAAATGGCGACAGACTACAACAGCCCGATCCTGTGCCTTGTAGGTCCTCCGGGTGTGGGAAAAACATCCATAGTCAAATCCATAGCCGAAGCCGTCAACAGGAACTACGTCAGAATGTCCCTGGGAGGCGTGAGGGACGAGGCCGAGATAAGGGGCCACAGGAGGACATATGTGGGCTCGATGCCGGGTAGGATCGCCAAGGCGGTGCACCAGGCGGAAAGCATGAACCCCCTCATACTGTTTGATGAAATAGACAAGATGAGCAGGGATTTCAGAGGGGACCCGGCATCGGCCATGCTGGAAGTGCTGGACGCCGAACAGAATTACTCATTCAGGGACCATTACCTGGAAGTTCCGCTGGATTTGCGGAATGTAATGTTCATAACAACAGCGAACACCATAGACCCCGTTCCCAGACCCCTCCTCGACAGGATGGAGGTCATACACATATCCGGATATACGGGTGAAGAGAAACAGAGGATAGCGCAGAAATTCCTCATACCCAAGCAAATGGAGAAGCACGGCCTGACAAACCGAACTTTCCGGATAACGGACGGCGCCCTCAAGGGGATGATTAACCATTACACCAGGGAGTCCGGAGTGCGAAATCTTGAAAGGGAGATCGCATCCGCATGTAGAAAAGCCGTAACCAGGCTTGTGGAAAATAACGAAAAATCAGTCAGGATAACCGTGAGAAACCTGGAGGATTACTTCGGGCCGAAAAAATTCGAGTACGAAAAGGCCCTGGACAAGGATGAAGTCGGCATAGCGCGGGGCCTGGCCTGGACCCCGGTGGGCGGGGACACCCTGTCCATAGAGGTGAACACCATGCCCGGGACCGGGAAACTTGAACTAACCGGACGGCTCGGGGATGTCATGAAAGAATCGGCCAAGGCGGCTTACGGCTACATAAGGTCCCGCACCGACGAGCTGGACATTGATAAGGACTTCTATAAGAATATAGACATACACGTACATGTTCCCGAAGGCGCAGTCCCCAAGGATGGGCCTTCGGCGGGCATAACCCTCGCCACGGCAATAATATCGGCGCTTACGGAAGTGCCGGTGAAAAAGGAAGTGGCAATGACAGGCGAGATAACACTGCGGGGACGTGTCCTTCCCATAGGCGGGCTTAAGGAAAAGCTGACCGCCGCCAGAAGAGCCAGGATGAAAACCGTGATAATACCTTCCGCAAATAAAAGCGAACTGGCTGAAATACACGACGAGGTTAAAAGCTCCCTCGAAATCATCGACGTGAAGTCGATGGACGAGGTTTTGAAAATAGCCATGAAGCAAAAAGGGAAAAGCGGAAATAAGAAATAGGATTTCGGGGCATACTGAACCAGATCATCTTTCCGGCCGGAATTCAAAATCCGGCCGGATTTGAAAAGAGAGGCATAGAATGGATTTGGCAATAATTGCAGCAATGGTGATAATGTTTATCGCAGCCTCGGTCCAGGGGACTGCGGGTTTTGGAAGAGCCCTCATCGCGGCCCCTCTAACAGCGTTGATATATCCCGCCGATGAAACTGTTGTATTGATGATAATGATAGGATTCATAGGCGGCATGGTGATGGTGGCGAAAACCTATAAGTACAGCGATGTCAAAAAAGTGCTGCCCATGCTTGTGTTCGGGATAGCAGGTGTGGTCGCCGGCGTGCTGACGCTCTCGCTGATACCGGTGAAAGAACTGAAAATCGCAATGGGGACGTTCGTGGTGTTAAGCGCCGCAGTGCTGGCTTCGGGTTTCAGGGTCGGTATAAAGAATGAGAAAGTCGCATATTCAATCGCCGGGCTTCTCGGGGGGTACGCCAACGGGGCGTTGTCTTTCGGAGGTCCGCCGACTGTGCTTTTCCTGCAGAATCAAAAAGAGCAGAAAAACGTGTTCAGGGCGAACCTGTCGATTTTCTTCACTGTCATCGGACTTGCGGGAATAGTGAACCTTTTCGCCTTTGACATGATCAATGGGGAAATAGCATTAAGGGGGCTTGTTCTTTCCGTCCCTTGTGTAATAGGAACCTTGGTCGGCAACTTCCTTTCCCACAGATTGGATGAGGATATCTTCAGAAAAATCGTGCTGGTCATTCTATTCGCAGCCGGGGCGATGGCCATAGTCCTATCCATATTTTGATAATTTGCACCGGGCCTGTTCATATTTCATTTTACAAAACCGCATTCTTGCTTTATAATTTACTAAATTAACCAAATGCTTAATTGAAAGGGAGGGTGCGGATGAAGACCATACACGAAATAAACGAAAAAATCAAAAATGGCACCGCCGTGGTTGCGACCGCGGAGGAAATCATCGGAATAGCGGAAGAAAAAGGTTACAAAAAAGCAGCCGATATGGTCGATGTTGTTACAACAGGAACATTCGGGCCCATGTGCTCATCGGGTGTCTTTATAAACTTCGGACATTCGGACCCGCCTATAAAAATGCAGAAAATATGGCTGAACGACGTTCCCGCATACGCCGGAATAGCAGCTGTCGACGCATATATCGGCGCGACGGAGCTGTCCGAGACAAAAGGGATGGAATACGGCGGGGGACATGTCATTGAAGAACTGGCGGCGGGAAAAGACGTCAGGCTGAAAGCCGTCGCCCACGGGACGGACTGCTATCCCAGAAAAGAAATCGAGACCACCATAAACAAAAACAATGTAAATCAGATATACATGTACAATCCGAGGAACGCATATCAGAATTATCCCGCTGCGACAAATTCGACGCAAAAGACCATCTATACATATATGGGGACGCTGCTTCCCGATTTCGGGAACATAACATATTCGACAGCGGGGGAATTGAGCCCGTTGCTCAACGACCCGTATTACAGGACCATAGGTTTGGGGACCAGGATTTTCCTCGGCGGCGGAACGGGATACGTTACGTGGCAGGGCACCCAGCACAACCCCTCGCAGGCAAGGGGTGAAAACGGAGTGCCGCTGAGCCTTTCGGGTACGATCGCAGTTTCGGGCGATCTAAGGGGGATGTCCCAAAGATATGTCAAGGGCGCGGTCTACGACAAATACGGAATAAGCCTTTTCGTGGGCATCGGGATACCCATCCCCATACTGGACGAGGATATGCTCGCGTTCACCGCGGTGAAAAACAGCGAAATCAGGACAATGCTTGTGGATAAGAGCGGAAAAGAGCAGATCGAACAGAGTTACAGTTATGAAGAGCTGCAAAGCGGCAATGTGGAATTCAGAGGGAAAAAAGTCAAAACCGCCCCCATGTCCAGTATTTACAAGGCAAGGGAGATAGCGGGTGTTCTAAAGGACAGGATACAGGACGGTTCATTCCTATTGACCGAACCCGTCGAGGCCCTGCCGCTTGAAAACAAGGTGAACAAACTTGAAATAAGGGGGATTGAAGAAAAATGAAAAGAATCAAGGTAAAATTGTATTTCCCCAGGGAATGGCTGAGCAGGCCGTTGATATCGGAACTGATTACAAAGTATGGAATAGTTTTCAATATTCTTCACGCAGATATCAGCTACGACAGTGAAGGGACCCTCATAGCTGAAATAAGCGGAGACGACGAGGCGGTTGACAGCGCGTTGAGGCACATAGATTCAATCGACGTCAGATACAAATTGTATAACAAGTCCATCATTGTTAATGACGACGGGTGCATCGACTGCGGGGCATGTACGGCCGTGTGCCCTTCAAGGGCCCTGTATATGGACGAAAACAAAAAACTGACCTTCGATAAGGACAAGTGCCTTGTTTGTGAGCTTTGTATCAAGGCGTGCCCGATGGGGGCCATAAGTTCGGAATTCTAAAACCGGTTGATCCGGGAAGCACCGGAGGCGGTCTTTATGTACCAAAAGCGTTTTTACAGGGAGTTGTTTAAAAATGAACTCGTCATGTTCGAATTATGCGTCGGACAGACGGATCTTGTCATAGGTTGTGAAAAGGATCTTTCAAAAACGGCTGAAAGTCATTTGAGAAAGGTCCGTTCCATAATAACGGCGCATATTGAAAAACAGCCCGTGTTCGAAAAAGCTTTGAAACCTATCGAGCCGAATCCGGACTATGATCAAGTGATAAACGAAATGATCCTCGCAGGCATAGCCGCCGGAACAGGACCTATGGCTGCCGTGGCCGGAACCGTGTCCCAATACATAGGGGAGAGGTTGGTTGAATTTTCAAAACAGGTTTTCATTGAAAACGGCGGGGACATTTATTTTGCGTCTTCCGAGGATCGGACCATAGGCATATATGCAGGTGATTCACCGTTTTCAAACAAGATAGGGATAAAGCTGACCGCCGACCGGTTCCCCCTCGGCATATGCACATCATCGGGCACGGTCGGTCATTCGCTCAGTTTCGGAAAGGCGGATGCGGTCACAGTCATCTCCAAAAACACCGCTTTGGCCGACGCGGTCGCCACGGCGGCGGGAAATGTTGTTAAAAATCCGGAGGACATAAAAAAAGCGTTGGATTTCGCAATGGGTATAGATGGTGTGGATGGGATTCTGGCAATTGCCGGGGACAAGGTCGGGGCGGCGGGATCAATCGAACTTGCAGCCTTGCAAAAACAGTAATAGAATATACTGGAGTCAAAAACCGCGGGGGATTTATGAGAAACAGAATAAAACAATGCAAAAGAGTGGTCATTAAAGTCGGGACATCGACCCTGACATATGACAACGGGAAAATAAACATATCCAATATGGAAAAACTGGTCAGAAGGATTGCGGACCTGGCAAACTCGGGCCGGGAGATAATCCTGGTATCGTCCGGAGCGGTCGGTATCGGGATGAGCCGCCTGAACATGGACTGCAGACCCGCCGATGTGACGGAAAAGCAAGCCGTCGCCGCCGTGGGGCAGTCGGAGCTTATGAACCTGTATGGGAAACTGTTCGGCGAGTATGGAATCATTGTCGGCCAGATATTGCTTACAAGGGATGTTTTTGCAAACGGTATAACGAAAACCAATGCCCGGAACACATTCGAGAGATTGGTGCAAAAGAAAATTGTGCCCATAGTCAATGAAAACGACTCTGTTTCGACGGAAGAACTGGAGTTCGACGATGACAGCACATTCAGCGAGAACGACACCCTGGCGGCGCTGGTTTCCGTTTTGGCCGGCGCGGACCTGCTGATTATTTTATCGGACATCGACGGATTCTACAGCGGGGATCCCAAAAAAGACAAGAAGGCGAAGATACTTGAAACAATTGTGGATATAAACGAGGAAATTGAACGTTATGCGGGCGGCAACGGCACCGATAGGGGAACCGGCGGAATGATTACAAAATTGAACGCCGCAAGGATTTGCATGGAAAACAATGTCGACCTGGTTATTGCAAACGGTCAAGACATGGAAAACATAGAAAAAATCATTAAAGGCAATACAATAGGCACATTATTCGCCGGGAGGTTGAAATGACATATATTGAGAAACTGGGTGAAAACGCAAAACTGGCGGGACGGACTCTTGCCCTTGTCCCCACACAGGAAAAAAATAACGCGCTAAAGGCGATAGCAAAAGCTTTGGTTGACAACAGCGCTGAAATACTTAAGGCCAACAAGAACGATGTGGACAGGGCCGTAAACGATGGTGTCGGCGGGGCATTCATAGACAGGCTTTCACTAGACAAAAAGAGGATTTCATCAATGGCCGACGGACTGACGGCCACCGCGAAGCTTCCCGACCCCATAGGAGAGGTCATGGAGGTCATCAAAAGGGACAACGGCCTTGAAATTGAAAAAGTGAGGGTTCCCCTCGGAGTGATAGGGATCATATACGAAGCCAGACCCAATGTGACATCCGACGCGGCGGGACTGTGCCTTAAGACGGGAAATCCGGTTATACTGAGAGGCGGAAGCAGGGCTTTTGAATCAAACAGGGCTGTCGCCAATGTGATGAGGAGGGCTCTGGCGGAAATCGGCCTGCCGGAAGACTGCATACAGCTGGTGGAGAAAACCGACAGGGAAACAGCTGCCGAAATGATGAAATTGAACAAATATATCAAGGTTTTGATACCGCGCGGCGGGGCTTCGCTTATAAACGAAGTGATAAAAAACGCCACTGTCCCCGTAATCGAAACAGGCACGGGCATTTGTCATATCTACGTGGATTCAAAGGCTGACCAGGATATGGCCGTATCCGTGACAGTCAATGCAAAGACTTCGAAACCCAGCGTTTGCAACGCAGCCGAGGTGCTGCTTGTAAACGAGGATATCCACAGGGAGTTTTTACCCAAAATATATGCCGCACTAAAAAAACATGATGTCGAGGTCAGGGGCTGCGAAAAAACAAAAGCGGTCGTAAGCGGCGTCGTTCCCGCAAAGCGGGAAGACTGGGACACGGAATTTTTGGATTACATAATGGCGGTGAAAGTGGTCAAGGACGTAAATGAAGCAATAAACCACATAAATGAACACGGAACCGGGCATTCCGAAGCGATAATTACAAACGACGAAGAGAACGCCGGGAAGTTCACGGAAGGCGTGGACGCCGCCGCCGTATATGTAAACGCATCCACAAGATTCACCGACGGCGGGGAATTCGGAATGGGGGCGGAAATAGGCATAAGCACCCAGATGCTCCACGCCAGGGGCCCCATGGGACTAAAGGAACTCACTTCATACAAATATATAATCAAGGGAACCGGCCAAATACGCTAAAAAATCCAACCACCCCGGGCAAACAGTCAACCAAATGCCTAAGGCAAACAGTCGACCAAATGCCTAAGGCAAACAGTCGACAAAATGCCCGAGGCAAACGGTTAACTAAAAACCCCGAG